>DDLZ01000152.1:5270-6068 GCA_002340405.1 Bacteroidales bacterium UBA2559 | reverse complement strand
TCTTCCAGCATTCTCTGCGCCAGAATCATATTGTAACGTGTCTCATCATCAAGCGGATTGTTACGCAGAGCTTCACGATAAGCGCTTACAGCCTTGTCAAACTGTTCGCTCACATGATAAACCAACCCTGTGTTATGGTAAACACTTGCCAATTCACTCTTTACCTTTTCATATTCGTCGCTTGAAGTTTGATTGTTCTCAAGAAGAGACTTCTTTTCACCTTCTAATCTGTTGATTGTGCGACCGAACTGCTGAATAGCTTCATTAGGTTTTTGCTGAGCAATATAAGAGTTTCCCAGATTGTAAATACCCTGATATAACTCCGGATTAGCATCTATGGCTTTGAGATAGTTTTCCTCGGCCTTTATAAAGAGGCTGTCTTTGAACATCTTGTTGCCCCGGCGCACATACGATCGGTCCGTACGTTGTGCACTCAATGTATAGGCCGAAGCAAGCAACATTAAAAATATAACGGATTTTTTCATCTCTCCTATTCTCCTCGATGTTTAAAAAACAAATTTTATCAGGTCTCAATAATCAATCAGACGTAGTTTTAAAAAATTGCATAAAACTAAATTTCCCTTTTCTCGGACTGCTGTTGTCGCCAACAAATACCTCAATCAGCAGAAGGACAAGAATTATCCATGCAAATATACTGAACTGTTCATCATATTCGGTATAGACAGTAGTCTCTATGTCCGCTTTAGCCAGACGGTCAAGCTCTGTCTGCAACGCTTTTTCGGCAGAATTAGAGTTATCAACATAAAAATATGCACCACCCCCGGCTGCTGCAATCTC
>DDLZ01000152.1:0-5116 GCA_002340405.1 Bacteroidales bacterium UBA2559 | reverse complement strand
ATAACTATAATAGCCTTACCCACTCCCTCATTGGGTGTAAAGCTTTTGACAGCTAAATCTATGGCATCTTTTATATTTGTACCCTGCCGCGCAACCATTCCCGGTGATATGGAGTTGAGAAAAACCTTCGCCGAAATAAAGTCACTGGTGATGGGCAGCTGTACAAATGCGTCCCCGGCAAATACTATAAGACCTATCTTGTCATCCTTGAGTTGGTCAGTCAGACCGGAAATGATACGTTTCGATTTTTCCAGACGGCTGGGCATAACATCATCGGCAAGCATGGAGTTCGAGACATCCAGAGCAATAATGGTTTCAATGCCTTTACGGGTTATCGTCTCCTGCCTGGAACCGAACTGAGGACGTGCCAGCAGGAAACATCCCATAGCGAAGGCAACCGTGAGCAACCAGAACTTCAGTCTGGGACGTCTGTCCGATGCCCCGGGCATAAGCCGCGTTAGAAGTACCGGATCACCCCAATTCTCAAGACGCCGACGCCGTCTTATATTGGTAAAAATATGTAGAACTATTACCAGCGGAATAACCGCCAGCAGATAGAGATATTCAGGATTCGCAAATTTAAACATAGTCTATATTTATTAAGGAATCGTCTTAAGAACAGTCTGTTTGAGCAGAATGATAAGCAGTATTACCAGCAAAAGAGCCATCGCAAACGGTTGATAAACCTCCTGATTCTTGCTGAATTCCTTTACTTGCAGTTTGGTCCGTTCAAGTTTATCAATCTCTTCATAAACGTCCTTCAATTTGGTGTTGCTCGTAGCCCTGTAATACTGGCCGTTAGCAGTCTGGGCAATCTTGCGGAGCACCTCCTCATCTATTTCGACCGGAACATTTATATACTGTACACCGAATGACGAATATACAGGATAAGGTGCAGTTCCGTTCGTGCCTACACCGATGGTATATACCCTTATACCGAAACTCTTTGCCATTTCGGCGGCAGTTAGCGGTGAAATCTCGCCCCGGTTGTTTGAACCGTCTGTCAGAAGAATGATCACCTTAGATTTGGCCTGACTGTCCTTGAGTCTGCTTATAGCATTGGCCAATCCCATACCTATTGCCGTTCCGTCCTCAATAATACCGTTGGCGGCAATATCGCTGCTGACGTTGTGTAAAACATTGAGCAGAACTGCATGGTCAACGGTCATCGGACATTGTGTAAATGCCTCGCCTGCGAAAATGGACAATCCAATATTGTCATTAGGACGTCCGCTTATGAATTCCGATACCACCGACTTGGCTGCCTCTATGCGGTTAGGTTTGAGATCCTCGGCCAGCATACTGGTGGAGACATCCACACACATCATTATCTCTATGCCCTCTATTTCGGTATCATGCCACCGGTCGGTGGTCTGAGGCCGTGCCAATATTATTACCAGCAGAACAAAAGCTATCATCTCAAGAATAAAAGGCAGGTGGATCAGATAAGATTTCCAACTCTTGCCTATTCCACTGAACATTCCGGTAGAGGGAATCATCAGCGAAGCCTTTCTCTTACGGCCTTTCATTATGTACCATACCACTATCGGAATAACCAACAGTAGAAGAAACAGGTATGCATCGTTTGCAAATGTCATAATCCGGTTTATTTAAAATAATACATAATAAAGCCTATACAGAGAAACAACCAACATTACTAGTGCTACGGCAGACACAGCCAGCGTTATACTGATCAGGGTCATTCTTGCCCCTTTGCTTCTCTTTTCTATCACTACAGTCTCCTCCTTAGGTAAAAGCTCCTCCTCGGGAACTTCGGCCATTGTATCTTTAACAAACTCTACAGCACTCAGCAGATTCCGGTCATTCTCATTTATCTGCGGCTTGAATTTGGCAAACTTTACCAAATCCGATGTTGACAACAGTTCGGCAAGCTCACGGAGTGATCCGCGGTCTTGGCTCTCATAGAGATGCTCCAATATCTCGTTCGATGTCATTTCGGTAGCATTGAATCCAAACCGCTCATTGATGTATTCACGGAGCAGGTCGGTAAGTCTGGTATAATACTCCTTATGGTTATCGCCGCGGCGGCCGATGTCCGATTGGCGAAGCTTTTCCATACCGTCCAGTGTACGTTCGTGGATAGGTATTTTTGGCTCCACTTTGATATGCCTGATGATAGGTTTATCATCTTTATACCTTCTATAAAGAAAGATTGCTGCCACAATGGCCAACATGGACAGCATATAGAGCAGAACCGGGAACCATAATTCACGAAACTGTATAGGAGTACGCATGTTCTCCTTAGGCCCGAACAGTTGAGTCTCCTGACCTTCGGGAATATCATAGGTTATGAAAGCCAATGCCAGACGATTGGAACGGTATTCCTGACCGTCAACCATAACCGGTATGGGTGCAATATAGATCAATGCCGAATCAAAACAGGTCACCGTATAGTGACGGGATACTGTCATGCGTTTTCCGTCATTGATAAATGCCGTATCGGTAATCACCGGCGGAATTATCTCCAGACCGTTCACTATGGTGTCCCGGTAAGCCGGAAAATTTATCTGTTGTCCCGGGTCGCATGTAACCTCAAGATGCAGACCGGTCTGCTGACCTACCCACATCATCATGGAATCCAGTTCGGCCTTCACAAAAACATCCGATCCGAACAGAGGAACCGATACCGCAAACATCGACACAAAGCAGATATATACTGATAATCGTCTCATTTTCAATTTCTTTTAGCAAACAGGTCCATAAGAGCCTTTACATAATCCTGGTCGGTGCGTATCGAAATACTGTCAACACGGCTCCTGGTAAGAGTATCCTTAATGCGTGCCCGGTTCTCTTCAAACCATCTCCTGTGGGCTGTGCGTACAGCCTTTGACGATGTGTCCAAATAGATAGATTGGCCGGTCTCGGCATCGAGCACTTTCATCAGTCCGGTATCGGGCAACTCCTCCATACGTTTGTCATAGACCTGTATGGCTACAAGATCATGCTTGCGGTTGGCTATGGTCAACGCATTCTTGTAATCGTTCTCGTCAATAAAGTCACTCATAAGGAACGCAGTACAACGTTTCTTGACCGCTCCCATAAGAAATTCGAGCGGCACCGAAATGTTAGTAGCGTTACTCTCAGGTTCGAAGTCTATAAGCTCACGGATCAGGTAGAGTATGTGCTTACGGCCTTTCTTAGGCGGAATGAATTTTTCAATTCGGTCGCTGAAAAACATCAACCCCACTTTATCATTGTTTTCAATAGCCGCAAAAGCTATGGTGGCAGCAATTTCAGTCACCATATCACGTTTCATGCATACCGATGTGCCGAAATTAAGGCTGTTTGAAATATCCACCAGAAGCATCACGGTCAACTCACGCTCCTCCTCAAACACCTTTGTATATAGCTTGTTCATACGTGCCGTAACATTCCAGTCAATGTCACGCGGCTCGTCGCCATACTGATACTCACGTACTTCGCTAAAAGCCATACCACGCCCTTTGAAGGCGGTTTGATACTGGCCGGCAAAGATGTTGTTTGACAATCCCCGGGTTTTTATTTCAATCTTCCGGACCTTTTTTATCAGTTCACTTGTTTCCATAAAAAACTGATTATAAAGGTTTTAAATCAAGGAACTTCAACCTTGTTGAGTATGCGGCTTACAAGTTCATCCTGCGTGACGTTAGTAGCCTCGGCCTCATAAGTAAGTCCGATGCGGTGACGCAAAACGTCGTGGGCAATAGCACGTACGTCCTCGGGGATAACATATCCGCGACGTTTTATAAAGGCGTATGAACGGGCTGCAAGAGCCAGATTAATTGATGCACGCGGTGAACCGCCGAATGAAATGAGTTCCTTTATCTCCTTAAGACCGTACTTTTCAGGATAGCGTGTGGCAAATACTATATCTACTATGTATTGCTCAATCTTTTCATCAAGATAGACCATATCGACCACTTTGCGAACCTCAATGATCTCGGATGTGCTCATTACAGCTTTTACAGTGCCTACTTTATTATGTATCTGCTGATTGACAATTTTCTTCTCCTCATCAATCCTGGGATAGTCAACCACAGCTTTCAACATAAAACGGTCCACCTGAGCCTCGGGCAAAGGATAGGTCCCCTCCTGCTCAATGGGATTCTGAGTAGCCATCACCAAAAAAGGCCTGGGCAGGCTGAATGTCTCACCCCCTAACGTCACCTGGCGTTCCTGCATAGCTTCAAGCAATGCGCTCTGAACCTTGGCCGGAGCACGGTTTATCTCATCGGCCAGAATAAAATTGGCAAATACAGGGCCTTTCTTAGGTATGAATACCTCCTCCTTCTGGCTGTAGATCATAGTACCTATTACGTCGGCAGGCAAAAGGTCAGGCGTAAACTGTATCCTGTTGAAATCGGCATCAATAAGGGATGCCAGAGTCTTGATGGCAAGAGTCTTGGCCAGACCCGGAACACCTTCAAGCAGAATGTGTCCGTCCGAAAGCAGTCCTATCAGTAACGATTCAATCAGATGTTTCTGACCTACGATCACCTGGTCCATGCCGGCCATCAGATTAGTAACGAAAGCGCTCTCTTTCTCAATGCGCTCATTCAGTTCTCGAATGTCAACTTTTTCACTCATAAGTATAATTGAAATTCTGTCAATATTTCTCTCTCCGATCGATTCCGACCGTTGTATGCCTCAAATATAGCTCTAATAGGAATCCTTCGGAACTAAAAAAGTTTAAATAGTGTTGTTATTATCCGAATTTTAAAGATTCTTAAACAACATTTATTTCAAATGCCTTCCCAAATGTCTCTTATTTCGCTTCAAGAACGGGAATAAGTAGTTTCCTGCCTATTCTTAAGGCATTATAGTTGCTCATTTTATTATAAGCCGCAATATAAGGCCACAATTTTTTAGTTCCATAATAGTTGAGAGCAATCCTTGTCAATGTCTCGCCGGATTTCACATAATGTGTACTCATTGTACCTGTCATGCGGTAATTAACCGTATCGGCGGCAGTAAAGTCGGCTAGATCCTTGTTTTGGTCTGCAACATTCAGCCTGAATACGGCCGATGGCGTCGAACTTGACCGTATCTGCTCCGGTTGCACCACTTCTTCCGTCGGTTCCACCCCTGCCGGTTCCATTGACTCTGCTCCCGGCTG
>DDLZ01000036.1 GCA_002340405.1 Bacteroidales bacterium UBA2559 | reverse complement strand
GACGCTCTTGGGACGCTCTTGTCTTGGTTTGTAGCTTGATCTGCACATATCTTAGCCAAAATTTTTTAAACACAACTGATATGAGTAAAAAGGTCATCTTTTCGTTGCTCACAGCATTAATTGTTTCTCTTCCTATTTTTGGAGCAGAAAATGAGATTAAACTTAGAAAAAACGGAACGCACACCGGATCGCGCACTGAAGTAACAGTTTCAGCCACAATAGACGAGCAAGTATTTACTGTTTTGTTTTCAGATGTACCAGCTTCATGTATTGCAGTATATTCGGTATCAACCCCCAACATACAGAATTACGCACCCGCGTATAGCGCACAAGCTGACCTGACCTCAGTACCGGCAGGTGAATACGTAGTAGAGATTTACGCCTTTGATAAGTGGTGGACAGAAGACTTTGAGATAGAATAGGTTATGTTATCGAGGTACTTACATAACCTTTTTGCACTACCAGTGTTATTGGTGGTTTGCAGTGGATGCGGTCAGGGTGCTGCTCTGAACCGCGTACTGCAATCTGCCGGTAGCAACCGTGTTGAACTTGTCTCTGTGCTGGATCATTACCGTTCAGTTGACCCTAACCCTGACAAGCTGCGTGCGGCAGAGTTCCTGATAGAGAACATGCCGGCCCATTACTCATACGCGGGCAAGGAGGTCTATCAGTACTATGATTATGCCGCACAGATACTTGCAGACACAACATTAACTCCGGAGCAGCAGCGTGACAGTCTGCTTGACATAACAGACCTCAACTACCGTGACCTGCCTAACCATACCATCCCAGATGCTCAGATAATCAAAGCGAACTTCCTGATTGACAACATAGACAAATCCTACACCCAGTGGACCACCTGCCCTTGGGCCAGCCAAGTCACCTTTGATGAGTACCTGGAATGGATGCTGCCATACAAGGCGGTAGAGCTCCAGGAACTTGACCATTGGCGTGACACACTGCTTGCCCACTTCGGCCAGGGACTTAAGAACCCCATCAAGAATGATGTGGAGTACAATACCACAATGGGTGTGGCCGATATGATACGTAACGATGCCTACAATGGATTGCACCGTTACGGCCTATACACCCGTGCAGGACTACCATTACTCAGTGCCTATCTACTGGCGCACCAGACATACGGTAACATACCGGACTACGCCCTGACCGCCGTTCTGGCGTTACGCAGCGCAGGCATCCCCGCCGTATTGGATGAAACTCCTGTAGGCAGCCGCGGCACAGCCGCCACCCGGTGGTTCGTGATAATATCTGACCGCGGAGAGCAGCTTACATCAGAGTGGGACCTATCCACCATGATAGGCGGCGGATTCTTCCCCTATGAACGTGGCCCAAAAGTATATCGTCACACATACGCCATAAACAAGGTGCGCTTAGAGTACAGACGTAAAGCCATATACCAGTACCCCTTTGAGCTTGGCAGGAAAGACGTTACATCACAGTACTTTCTTACCAGCAACATTTCCATACCTATAGACAGGGCTGAAAGAAAACAGTTGAAAGACAAGTATGTCTATATAGCTTCCGCTGTCAGGGATGACAGCAATCCCTGGCAGATAGTTGATTTTGGAAGAATCAAGAACGGCAAGGCATGCTTCAATAATATGGGCCGTGAAGTCCTATATACGGTAATGGGATATGATGGGAATGCTCTTATACAGATAACAGATCCTTTCATACTCCACAAGGATGAGAGAATAGAATATGTGAATGCTGACACCGTCAGTTCACCAAGTCTTGACAAATGGAAAAACAACGCCCTATGAAAAAGCTGTTATCATTTGCCCTGACAATACTGTTGCTTGCAGGTTGCTCTGAAGACAAGAGGTATCTGCGTGATGCGCTAAAAGCAGCCGGAGAGAACAGAACTGAGCTTGAGGCTGTCCTGAAACATTACCGTACCGTAGATAATGACCCGCAGAAACTTGAAGCCGCCAAGTATCTCATTGCAAATATGCCCGCTCACTACTCTTATCGCGATACGGCAGCAATAAACAGCTATTACCGCAAGGCACTGGAGATATTGGGCACAGGTCCAAGCCCTGACTGGCAGCGTGACACCCTGCGCCAAATAAGCGACTGTTATTACTGGGAACTTTCTGAAGATACAATTTCAGATGTGAAGGTTATAACGGCCGATTATCTGATATATAACATAGACCACACATTCCGTCAGTGGAGAACAAGACCGTGGGCACAGCACCTTACTTATGAGCAGTTCCGCGACTGGATTTTGCCATATAAGGTAACTGAACTGCAGAGTTTTGATGCTTGGCGTGATATCCTGTCATCATATTACAGTGACAGCCTGAGTAAAGTTCCGCCTACTGATTATGAGCGTAACACCATATACGGAGCAATTGAAATAGTGCGTAATGAAATACAATACAAACAGTATGCTATAGGGCACCGTGTGATATGGGAAGATCGTAGTGGTATACCTCTGCGCAGTGCCGCTACCTGGACCCGCATGACATTTGGCAGTTGTATGGAATATGTGATTATGGGAACAGCCGTTTTTCGCAGTTTTGCAATGCCTGCAGCTGTTGATATGGTGCCTATTTGGGGTAGGAACAGTGCCGGTCACTGCTGGTACACTTTCCTGGATGACTGCGGGCGTGAGCAGGTAACTATCAATTCACTGATAATGCCGGCTGGTCAGCAGTTCTATCCTTACGAGCGTATACCCAAGGTATGGCGCAGTTCATACACCATTAACCGTGATCTGGTTGAATATTGTAACCGCGCCAAGTATGTATATCCTTTTGATCTTTGCCGGGTGGATGTTACTGAACGCTATAATCTGACATCGGACCTGGAGATTGAGACGAACCCGGAAACCGTAAAAGGCCTTAAAGACAAGAAGTATGTCTACATAGCAATGGCGGTCAATTCATTCGGCCCCGAATGGTTTGTGCTTGATTATGGCAAGCTCAAAAAGAGAAAGGCCTGTTTTAAGAATATGGGACGGAACATGCTGTACATTGTTCTGGGATTTGACGGCGAAGACCTTATACCCATAAGCCATCCTTTCATCTTGCATAAGGACGGAAAGGTTGAGTATGTAGGTGATGAGGAGTCGCCGCAGACTGTAAGCCGTGACTTGCGCCGTAAATACTATGAGTCATACAATGTAGTGGATATGCGTCGCAGGATTCTGGGCGGTAAGTTCCAGTGCTCGGACCGCCCGGACTTTAAGGATGCGGTTACTCTCTATACAATTGAAACTACAGATATACCTCATCTGATAGAGTTGAATGCCGCAAGACCATACCGTTACTGGCGTTACTTTACTCCAAACGGTTCGTGGGGCAGCATATCGGAACTCTCATTCCATGATGCCAACGGCTATAAACTGTTTGGCCGGGGAATAGCAAACCCGGAAGCCGGTCAGGATGCCATAGACCGTGCGTATGACGGCAATCTGCTCTCTAACTTTGAAATTAACCAGCCCGATGACAATTGGGTGGGTATGGATATGAGTAAGCCTACAGAAATAAGATACGCCAGTGTTTCACCCCGTAGTGATGACAATGATATATGTCCTGGTGATGAATACGAGCTCCTGTACTTTGACGGAGAAGATTGGAATTCGTTGGGTTATCAGGTGGCAAAAGGTAATTCATTGCATTATGATGATGTGCCGCTCAACACATTGTTATGGCTTCGTGACTACACTCGAGGCAATAATGAACGGCCGTTCATAGTCAGGAAGAATGGTGAGATAGAATGGTGGTAAATGAAAGAAACTAAAGAAAAGAAAGAGTGATCTGATAATTATCTGGAAACAAGAAGGGGGACGGTCAATCTCCACCTCGCAAGTGACATTGAACGTCTCCCTTCTATCCAGATTCAAGTCGTTAACTTAAAAACTGAACGCCGCAAAGATAGTGCATATTAACGGTATGGCATAGTTATATCCCCGCGATGTCATATTCCCGAAACAGGCTTGTTGAGTTTACTCCAAGCAACAGGGGTAGAGTTAATCATCTAAATGTTAATGGATTGTTGTCAATCCGCCTTTTTGGATAATTATGAGAGATTATTTTTTAATGAGTTTGATTTTTAAATTTGCAATTAATAACGGATATGAGGCTTAAGAATAATAAAAAAATTCCGTTATTTGTAGTTGTTTTGCTTGGTTCTTTATTGGTTGGCTGTAGTGACGTTTTTGATAATGAATTTTATGACGATGTCTATTTGCCTCCTGTAATATTGAAAGTAAAACACTATATTGAGAGTGGTAAAATGGATTTTTCCCTATTAGACATGAATAAGGCTTATGCAGACGACCCAGAATATGCAAAAAAAAGCAATACTGCCGATTATTTCATTAAATGGGGCGATTATCGCGTTAAGACCGAAAACAATGAGGATGTGGTGTT
>DDLZ01000126.1:4145-10325 GCA_002340405.1 Bacteroidales bacterium UBA2559 | reverse complement strand
GCCCAATGTACATAAAGACCACTAACGGATTCACTATGGCAACAAAAAAGCCTGTAGCAACAAAATGTCCTGTAGAATCTTTCCGTACGGCCACATTCTTGTATTTGGCTAAAGGGTTATTGCGTATTGTTGCAATACCGAAAGCCAGCAACAGGAAACATCCCACAAAATTGACAACATTAGCAACTCTATAGTCTTCTAGATAACCGAGCACCAATTTTAGGCTCATCATGGTGATGAATATATAAAAGGCATCACTAAGTGTCACACCAAAACCGGTAAAGAAACCCTTCCACCGCCCTTTGTTGAGTGTCCTCTGTATTACAAACACTCCCGACGGACCCGTCGGAGCAGCTGCCAGAAAACCTATCGCCATTCCCTTGAGAACGGTTTCAAGGATGGATAAACCACTCATCAACTCTGTTTCTTTCCAATCACAAGGTTCATACCAAGACTAACATTCACACCGAAATTATTGACTGGAACAAACTGCGGATTTAAACGAACGCTCAGACGGTCAACCGCAAAAAAGAAGTTGAAACCTGCCGGATGGAAATTGAGCAGCATTCCCAACGAAGATCCGTATGAGGAGAATCCCATACTTCCGGTAAAGTCAAACCAGCCGGAGGGTGACATGGTAACCGATGTAAGAGATTCAACATAAGGCCATACTCCGGTACGGACAGTAAAGAGCTCACCCACCGAGAGCCATTTGGCCATAGGCAGGGTATATTCGGCGCCTGCCCTGAACGTTGCATTCAGGCCGATACTCTCCTCGCCATCAGACTTAGTCTGATAGAGCCTTATCATATCTTTGAAATCTTCCTCTAAACTATCGAACGTACCATCTTTATCCGAATCATATACGTCATAACCTTCAAATCCTTTAAACTCAACGTAATCGCTATTGTCGGTTTCAAATACACCGGTATTATTCCATTTAACAAAACCTATATCGGTAATGGCCGCCGACAGTTTGAGTCCTTCGACAAAATCTTTCATATCATACTCTGCACCCAGGTCTATGGCGAAACCGAAATTTAAAGGAATATCAAAATTATCCTCATCAAAATCTATACCGTCAAGCGAATTGTTCTCGGAATCATATTTGTACTCTGCTCCCGATATCGAAGCTCTTAGTCTCCCGTTTGTCCTGACCTTCCATGAATCCTCAGAAAGTTGAGCGTCAATCTGGTCAATATTAAGATCGGCATATGCCAGACCCTCTATAAACTTCAGCGCGGCACCTATCCTGAGGTTATCATTTATCCTGTGTGAATGGCTTAATGATGATTCCATATAGGTGATACTCCTAAGGTTGATGTCTTCAATCATATAATTGCCTTGCGAAAGACTTGCTTTCATGAAATCAAACAGTTCCTTTGGAACACTCAACGTCTCGTTATTTCTTATTTTCATGTTGAAGATTGTATAGCCTCTGGTGGAACCGAAACCTAAGGAAAGAATATCCATGTCAAGCCCTAGGTTAAACCGGGCCGCCGAAGGAAGATTATCCAAAAATTCATCACGACTTATATCCGGACTCATAAATGTTGTGAGCTTGCCCGGATATGATTTGGAATCATAGAGGAAATTGGAGAGACCCACCGAACTCTGTGCATCAATCTGCAAGTTGCCAAGGACAGGTATGGAGATCAGAGTACCACGTTCGGGAGCAAAAGCCGGATTCAATTGGTAACGCTTTGTAAAACCCTCAAGAAAATATGCGGAAGATGTAGTCTGAGCATATGAAACCGATATCATCAGCAGCATTGAAAATAGTGCAAATGACTTTTTGGAAAATATAATCTTTTTCATAACTGTTTCTCTTAATCGTGATTAATTGTCATCATCATTTATCTGATCGGTAAAATCGACCTTAATGCCCTCAGGTATTAAAAGTTTCATATCACTGAGTTCTATATACTGCCCCTTTTTAATTTTGGCTGCATTGCCCTCGGAAGTGCATTGCAGAGTTAACACAAGGGCATCCAATTTATTAAGCGCACCTTTTTTGACGGTGATACTGATAATCATGTCCGAAGTCGTACCGGCATCGCTTCCAACACCAATAGTCACGGGCTCAACAACAATGTCACTTATGGCTCTTCCTTCACGGTCAAGAGCTTTGACCAGCATGTTGGCGCCTAACGGAATAGTACTGGTCACTTTGGCCTTCAACTCAAGTTTCACCTCGTTTACCGACTCGGAGATATCCTCAAGATCTTTGCCCAGTTCACTGATAGTATCGGAGTACTCAATGAACACATTGTCAAAGGCAAGCGGAACGGTCACATTATAATCACCCGATATATAGAGATCGCTGCCCAGAATGAAGTGATGATCAACTGAAAGGTCCGTACGGGCTTTCAGATTGAATATCACGGAATCGGGAATAGTAGCCATGAGCTCCGAAAGACGGCTTATAGAGACAAAAACAGTATCTCCCGACACAGGTCCGGTCCTTTTGTTCTTCTGTATAACAAGTGTTATGTCATGTCTCTCTGCACCGGGAGGACAAGCCGGGATATCTATAGAGCCTTCATCGGGAATAATATCTTTGGCAATGAAATTACCCTCCTTATCCTTTGAAGAAAGGCTCAAGTCAAGCTTTACCGGAATAGATAACGAACTGCTGATGTTGAGCGTAAGCTGCGGATCGTGCAGAATCAGTTGATTACTGTTCTCTTTCAGAAAGTCTGCGTCATCACTCAGAGAAATTTCCACACTCTCATCCATCGCGTCTATCTCGGGATCGAGCGTACCTGTAAAAGTTTTGCCCATAATCGGATCAAAGCTCACAGTGGGAGTAATCCTTATTTTATTCAGATCCTCTATCGGTACAAGCTGATTATCTATTTTTGCAGTACCGTCCAAAATGATTTTACAGTCCTCAATGACAAACCTTCCGTTTGCCGTATTAAGCACCGGATTGAATTCAATAACCTCAATGGCAATACCGGGAATCACAAAACCCGCTCCCTGCTCCGACAATTCGTCGGAATTCAAAGTTCCATTAATCTTGAGCGTATTGCCAACAGATGAAATACGCGTGTCAGTTCCTGAATAACTGATTTTAAAGAAATCGGGAAAAGTGATTATGAAATCTATCAATTGCAACCCCGTGACCGATTCAGGCACACCGCTGAACTTGAATTTGACATCGATTCCGGCAGGGCTCTTCAGCTCCATCTTCTTGATGGCCTTAATGGCATCATCAATATCCGCATCGATGGGGAAAACCGTCTCCTCGTGGAGTTTGGTGGTTTTATAGCTGCTCAGAGGATCGCCGACTCTGAAGTTTTCAAAATAAGCCACACTCCTCTCCGGGATAGCGGGTGGATTGGGCAATACCTCCTCAAAATTGACGACCAAAGGATTGATTTGAGGATCATCAATCTCTATGGTAACATCGGCTATATTGATATTGACCCTGTTGATTTGCCCGTCTGTCTTTATTCCATACTCTCCATTAGGGAGAATGACCAGTGCGGAACCGTCCTCATTTGTCTTAATGAGGGAGTCAATGTATATCCGGTCTAAGTTTCCAATAGGGATAGAGAAACCATCCGGAGCAATATGCATGTCATAGCTGATCTCTTTATCAAGATCCAATTCATCTGTTCTGGATATGCACGAATTCAGACTGAATACGGCTAGAATGAAGAAAAGACAGATGGCCAATAGTTTGCTGTTTTTTTCCATAACTGATAACTATTAAAATTAGCGACTTCTGACTTAAATTAAATAATTGCAAAAATATAAAATATTTATAAATACAGATGTAACTCACAGAGAAAAGAGTATAAACATTAAGCGGTTTCACCCTCTTTTAATATTTACCCTGATACCGGAGATACGGCGTTCTTTCTTTTCCATGACTTTCATGACAAGATCCTTGCAGACAAGTTCCTCATCCTTGCGAGGGAAGTCGCCCTTCAGTTCAAGCAGAAAGCCGGCCAACGTATCGGCTTCACCCACATACTGCGCATATTCATCTTCATCAAGCCCGGTAATCCTGAAGAAATCGGACAGAGGGATCTTTCCCTCAAAGATATATGTATCGGGGCCGGTTTTTCTGAATCGTACCGGTTTTTCATCAAATTCATCGTTAATTTCGCCCAGAATCTCCTCAATAACATCCTCAAGGGTAACCAGTCCCGAGGTGCCCCCGAATTCGTCAACCACAATGGCCATATGAACCTTACTGGTCTGGAAATCATGTAGCAAGTCATCCAACTTTCTTGACTCAGGTACAAAGAATGCCGGTCTGATAAGTGACTGCCACCGGAAATTATCACCTTTTTCCAAATAAGGGAGCAGATCCTTTATATAAAGTACACCTTTTATATTATCCGATGAGTCCGAAAAGACAGGGACTCTGGAATAGAAGTTCTCGTTTATACACTCCATGACATCGGTAAATGTAGCCTTGATATCAAGCATGACCATATCAATTCGGGAAGTCATGATATCAACAGCCGTTTCATCGCCAAAACGGATTACCCCTTCAAGCATCTGCTGCTCTTCCTGTATGTCCGATGAATCGGTCAGTTCCAAAGCCTGTTCCAATTGATCGACAGATATATTGTAGCCGACCTTGGGACTGAGATGACGGGCAAGTACCTGGGAACGGACCAAGAGTGCAGAGAAAGGAGTGGCCAATATGTTTATTATAGATAGCAACGATGATGCCTTACGGCTGAATGACAATGAGTTATGTGATGCAAAAAGCTTAGGGGTTATCTCCCCGAACAGCAATAGGACAAAAGTAAGTAATACGGTAATAACAACGAATTCCAACCAGACAGAGGTGCCGAAATCCACCATCTGTCCTATAGCAAGGTCAAGCAATAGAATTATGGCTACATTGACCAAATTGTTGGTTATGAGTATGGATGCCAAAAGACGTTCGGAATTGTTGAGCAGAGTCACAATGCGGCGGTCGGAGGGATTATCGGACTCCCTTATTTGCTTAAGTTCCTCAGGTGAAAGTGAAAAAAATGCTATCTCCGATGCTGAAACAAATCCCGAAACGGCAAGAAGAAGTAGGGCCGTCACTATTGCAATGACTGACCCTACTGTAGGGGAATAAAATGACAACCCGGCTTGGGCAGTCATCTCAACAGTTCCGATTGTCAAAACAGGTCCTATAGTTCAATTTTTTTGAATTAAAAAGGCAAATCATCATTTACTGCGGAATCTACTGAAGCGACTTGCTGCTTTGGTTGTTCCTGATCCTGTGCGGATGACATGTTGTCAGAAGAGGTCGTTTTCTGGGAACTTCTGGAACCGAGCATCTCCATGTTATCTACAAAAATCTCGGTAACATAGCGCCGGACACCATTCTGGTCATCATAACTACGGTTTCTAATGCTGCCTTCAATATACAGCTTATCACCTTTACGGACGTATTTTTCAACGGTTTCAGCCAACCCGCGCCAAAAGACCAGGTTGTGCCATTCTGTCCTTTCAGGTACTTGAGTACCAGTCTGAGTTGTGTATCCCCTCTCAGATGTAGCAAGAGAGAGGTTGGCTACACACACGTTGTTGTCCAGATACTTCACATCCGGATCTTTGCCTACATTGCCAAGCAAAATTACTTTGTTTACTGACATATTTTTTTGGTATTAAAATTAAACAGTACAAATGTAATAAGTAGCAGTGCCAAAAACAAGAGAAATCCTGCTTTTTTTTTAAAAACAAGCTTATTAAACAGGAAACCGTGAGGTATGTTATGAAAACACAAAAAATTAGCTGATACTATTTTTTATTATGAATATTTTGAGCTACATTTGCAAACTGTAAAATAAGATATTTATTGACTAAAGATATTGATAACATGACAAAAGCAGAAGTTGTTAAGGAAATCGCACAGAAGACCGGTCTTGATAAGGCTGATGTTCTAAGTTGCGTAGAGGGTTTTATGGAAGTAGTTAAGGAGTCACTTATAAATGAAGAGAACGTCTATCTCAGAGGTTTCGGAAGCTTCATAGTCAAGAAGAGAGCAGCCAAGGCCGCACGTGATATTCTCAAGAACACTACAATAATTGTTCCTGAGCATAAAATTCCGGCTTTCAAGCCTGCAAAGTCCTTTGCATCGGCCGTAAGGAACCAGAAGTGATTACTTAACTCTCAACACCTTGTATATTAATATATTAAGATTATGCCAAGCGGTAA
>DDLZ01000126.1:0-4127 GCA_002340405.1 Bacteroidales bacterium UBA2559 | reverse complement strand
GATGTCAACTCACAAGCGCAAGAAGAGACTGAGAAAAAACAGACACAAGAATAAATAAGACTTCCGGTCTGATTAAAACCACAAGGAACAAACTTGCCGTTAAACATTGCGCCGCAGGGTTTGTTCCTTGTTTTAATAACCTTATCTGAAAAAGAGATGATATGTGAGCTGACTGTCAACACACAGCCCGATTGTATTCAGATTGCCATAACCGAAGATCGTAATTTGGTTGAATACCAAAAGGAAAGTCAGGAAATGACCTTCTCAGTAGGCAATATATATCTGGGACGAGTAAAAAAACTTATGCCCGGATTGAATGCGTGTTTTGTTGACATAGGTTCAGAAAAAGAGGCTTTCCTGCACTATCAGGATTTGGGTCCGCAATTTAATTCCATTCAGAAATATTTAAAACAGGTACGCTCTAACCGTAAAAAGTTCTACCCTTTGAGCAAAGCCCAGATTTTAAGTCCTGACGGAAAGGAAGGTAATATTTCAACTGCCGTTGAGCAGGGACAGGAGATCCTTGTCCAGATAACCAAAGAGCCCATTTCCACCAAAGGACCACGCTTGACAAGTGATATTTCATTTGCCGGACGGTTTCTGGTACTGATTCCTTTCACCGATAAAGTTTCGGTCTCATCAAAAATCAAATCTCCTAAAGAGCGCGCACGTCTTAAACAGCTTGTACATAGTATCAAACCAAAAAACTGCGGTGTGATAATCAGAACCGTAGCCGAAAAAAAACGGGTTGCCGAACTGGACAATGAGCTGTCCGCACTATATCAGCGCTGGGAAGACACTCTTCGTGTTGCATGGAAGGCCAATAAACCGCCCGCTCTGGTCTTTGAAGAGACAAGCCGCACCATAGCGATACTGAGGGATATGCTAAATCCTCTCTACGAATCCATTCACGTCAATGACGAGAAGACGTTCAACGAAATAAGAGACTATGTCTCCCTCATCGCACCCGGACGTACGGATATTGTCAAAATGTATAAAGGCGAACTGCCCATATTCGACCATTTCGGCATAACGAAACAGATAAAATCATCATTCGGCCGAGTGGTTTCATACAAGAACGGCGCATACCTTATTATAGAACATACCGAGGCTTTGCATGTGGTTGACGTAAACAGCGGCCACCGATTGAAAGCCGGTTCGCAGGAGGAGAATGCTCTTGAAGTAAATCTGGGTGCAGCCGATGAGCTTGCCCGCCAACTCAGACTGCGTGATATGGGAGGCATAATAGTGGTGGACTTTATAGACATGGCTCTCGCCGAAGACCGCCAGAAGCTATATGAACGTATGTGTCAGAATATGGAACGCGACCGCGCCAAACATAAAATTCTTCCATTGAGTAAATTCGGACTTATGCAGATTACCCGACAAAGGGTGCGTCCTGTTATAGATATTCCTGTTGACGAGAGCTGTCCCACCTGTTTTGGCAAGGGCACCATAGGTCCGTCCATACTGTTTACGGACACGCTGGAAAACAAAATAAGCTATTTGGTAAACAAAATGGGTATCAAACGGTTTATCATGCACGTTCATCCCTATGTTTACGCTTATATAAACAGCGGCGTACTCTCTTTAAAGACAAAATGGCGTCTGAAATACGGTACCGGGATCAAAATTATACCGGATCAAAGTCTGTCATTTCTCACCTACTCTATCAAAGGCTCTGACGGTCAGGAAATTGACATGAAGGAGGAACGTGAACTGATCTGACCCTATTGCTCTTAAATCCTTACTCCTCCTTCATCATTTTGTTGAGCTTTCGCAGTTTGAAGGAATAATAGATAGTATAGCCTCCTATAACGACAAATGTTACTGCTGTCCAGACAACCACATTGATTCCTGCGAAAAGAGGATTCCACAATAATATAAACGAAAATATTAAGCCTAACACCGCGATTACCATTAGCGTACCCCAATCCAGAATACCGTATTGTTTCATTTCATAAGCCGAAACGATACCCGATATAGAGTGAAAAAGTAAGGTGAATCCTACATATAAGGGCAAGGCAACCATTGATACGGCAGGATTAAGCAGTAAAAGAATTCCCACCACTATATTTAATATACCCAATACCAGTGTCCAGCCCCAATTTTGATGTCTGTTGCCAAAAGCGAAAATTACCTCGGCTATTCCGTTAACAAGAAATCCCAAAGCAAATACAATAGACAACGCTGTATAAGAACTTAACGGCGTAGCAATTGTCCAAATACCCAGGATAACAAATACTATTCCTACGAGCAGCATCAAATACCATCGCTTGATGGTTTTTCTATTTTCCTAAATGTTGTTTGCATCATAATTTATGTTGTTTGGTTAATCTTTATCTTCTAAAATATTCATAAACTCTTCGCCTGTAATAGTCTCTTTTTTAATTAGATATTCCGAAAGTTCATGCATTTTGGTTTCATTCTCCCGAATGATTTTTTTAGCTTTTTCATGAGCATTTTTTACAATGGAAAGCACCGCATCATCCACCCGGGCAGCTGTTTCCGCAGAACAGTTAAACGATGTATCGCCGCTTAAATAGGGATTGTTCACCGTTTCCAGTGCTACCATATCAAACTCTTCGCTCATCCCGTAACGGGTAACCATGGCACGGGCAATTTTTGTGGCCTGCTCTATATCGTTGGAAGCACCCGTTGTGATTTTGTTGAAAATAACCTCTTCGGCCGCACGTCCTCCGGTAAATGTCACTATTCGGTTTTCAAGATCTTCTTTACTGTACAGATTACGCTCGCCTTCATCTATTTGCATTGTATAGCCGAGCGCTCCCGACGTACGCGGAATAATGGTGATCTTATGCACAGGCGCCGAATGCGACTGTTTGGCAGCAACCATGGCGTGTCCTATTTCGTGATAGGCAATAATGCGTTTTTCCGCATCGGAAATCACCTTGCCTTTCCGTTGTGCTCCGGCAATAACGGTTTCGATACTCTCTTCCAGATCGCTTGTAGTTACACTCTCTCTANNTTTATAATATTTGCCAAATCTGCACCCGATGCGCCCGAGGTGGCGCGAGCAATCAGATCCAGATCTATCTCTTCGTGTTTCACTTTTTTCAGATGTACCTGCAGGATGGCTTTTCGTCCCTCCAAATCGGGAAGCTCCATCTGTACCCGGCGATCGAATCTGCCTGCGCGAAGCAGAGCCTTATCAAGACTCTCGGGACGGTTGGTAGCCGCCAGAATTACCACTCCCTTCTGCCCGTTGAAACCGTCCATCTCGGTAAGCAATTGGTTAAGGGTCTGCTCCCGTTCATCATTGGTCGTAATTCCGTCACGTCTCTTACCGATAGCATCAATTTCGTCGATGAATATAATACAAGGAGCCTTTTTGTTTGCCTGACTAAACAGGTCGCGTACTTTAGCGGCGCCCATTCCCACAAACATCTGAACAAACTCGGAACCTGAAAGAGCAAAGAACGGCACTTTCGCTTCACCTGCAACTGCTCTTGCAATCAATGTTTTACCGGTTCCCGGAGGACCCACCAACAGGACGCCTTTGGGCAGCGCAGCACCTATTTCGGAGTATTTTTTGGGGTTATGCAGGAAATCAACTATCTCACTTAACGACTCTTTGGCCTCTTCCTGTCCCGCCACATCGGCAAACGTAGTTTTAATCTCATCTTCGGCATAGATCTTCTCCTTGTTCTGTCCGAAACTCATGTAGTTTCCGCCCAATTTTCCACCCACCGACTTCATTGCACTTCTCCAAATAAAATAGAAGATTGCTCCCGGCAATACCCAGAAGAGCAGGAAATTTAAAATGGGAGAATTTTCGCGGGGAATGGTCTCTGTAAATTCAATCTTACCGTTTTCATTTGGGCTCTCGGCCATTAACAGACGGTCAACCAAATTGGCATCACTCATTTTCCCTGTTTGAAAAAGAGCGTCTATCGGATTGCCGTTTCGGTCAACAGTGCCGTTTGGCGTTGTAAAATATATGTAGTTCCCGTCAATATTTACCTTCTTGACCAATCCCGAATCGACTATATTGATAAAGGCGCTGTATGTGGTCGGAACAATTCTCTGTTTAAAAATGTTGGGAAAAACCAGTGAATTGAGTATCAGCAAAATTGCAAATGTCCAAAAGAAACTGTTCCAATTTA
>DDLZ01000100.1:38920-43639 GCA_002340405.1 Bacteroidales bacterium UBA2559 | reverse complement strand
AAATTAAATATAGTCTCATACCCCTTACGTTTTTGAATCCTGCCTAAATAGACCAACTTCAGCGTTTCCGTTTCATTACGATTGGATATTAAAGGATTAATATGCCTGAAGTTTAAAAAAACTTCGGTATTCTGAAAACCAAATTCCCTCTTCAGATCATTATTTACTTTTTCCATTTCCGGAAGGAATGCCCTGATTTTCTTGCACATTTTTAACTGTAAAACATGAGGACGGGTTACGCTATCCCCTTTAAAATATTCCAATTGCCAGCCACCGACACATATTAGTATTATATTAAACCGGAATATTTTTGACATAATATATACCACCGGGAAAAGATATGTCAAACTTTTCCGGGCGGGAATGATAATTGCAGTATGACATTTTATCAGTCTGTAAATCATTCTGAATATTAGCAGTGGATTTCTTCTCATACCCTGAGNNACCTCAAAAGCTGACAGACATTCCGGGTCTTTACGGTCTGTCCGTCTAACTGATTATTAATAAGCCCAAAAGCTCCTATTACCACTATTTTACCCATAAAATCAAATTAGCTCTTAATACCGGAAATTGCCACAAAACGTCTGTAATAGTGTACTAAAACAAGACAATATATTATTGAGCTTACTATATTTGTAATTAAGGCGCCATTAATATCAAAAAAATAGACCAGCACAATATAACCAAAAATCTTAATTATTCCACATGAAAAACTGGCGTTACGAATGGCAACACCTTGTCCATGCGAACCCAAAAATCTGTTTAGCATATCCCCAAGCCCGTGAATGCAAAAACCAATGGCAAGCCAGGATGCATATGTACCGACAATATAATACGATTCCCTATACAAAAAATCCACAACAGGCCTTATCAGTAAAACAAATACGACACATGAAATCAGGGTCAACAACAGAGTATATTTTATCACTTTTAAAGGGATCCTATCCTGATTGGCAAATTGTTTGAAGTATGAAGTCCCAACTATACCCGGCAAATAAGATAAAGGTGTTGTCAATGTCAAAGCTAAAGTATAAAAACCGACATTTGCATTATTCTCATTATATAATCCTAAAGTAATACCGGCCAGATAATTGGTTGCGACCATTGCCAATGAACCGTAATAAAGTTGAATACCGTATTCTTTATTCTCCTTATTGAGAATAATAAATATTCTTTTCAAATTTTTAAATGATGGCCTTGTCGATATCAGGATACAAATCAGCAGAAAAGAATAAATACCCCATTGCAACAACATGACACTTATTGAAGTCGCTTCATGTTTTTTAAATATAAAATATGCTATCGGAACATAAACAAGAGACGGCAATAACCTGACCAGCGATAATCTGCCAATATCATTGTCTCCTTGTGCCGTTGTGTTGAAATAGTTAGTCAACAACGGATAAAAACAGACCGGAATCGATGCTAAAAATAAGTATGGAGTATTATTCTTATGGGAGAGTACTAATCCTGCGATAAGAGTTCCAATCATTAGTAATAAAGATGAAACAGCCAGAATCAATACCATTGCTCCCTTTATTTTACGACTATATTTTTCATCATTACTTATTGCAAGCAAACGACTCCCGCTTGAGAAATATCCAAACAGGACGACGACGGACAAGAACTGAATGATATTCTGTGTATAATGTAAATCGCCGTAAGGAACAACATCGAGATTGTCGGTATTGATAACTGAAGCAACAAAACCGAATAAAGTTCCCGCAATGGTGGCAAAGTATAACATTACCACCTGCTTATTATGTTTAGACATTTCCAATCTATTTATAAGCACCTCTCTTTATTCAAAATAATTCTTATCTATCATCAAAGATTGAAACTCTTCATATCCTATTGAGTCTTTAACTAATGAATCTTTCATCAATCGTTTCTCTATAGAGATAGCTTTTTTCAAGCTGCCCGACAATCTATAGAAATATGAAACAGAAGATAACACCGTTAAAACTCTTATTAATTGAAACTGAAAGTTATGATAATGTAATCTTGCTGATATAAGCCGACCAAGATAATACATATAATATCGACCGATGTTATATGTATCATTAGTGTTTTTCTGCGAAGATGCAACTTTATGGTATATTACAGAATCTGTCACACATGCCATTTTAACTTTTTTTTCTCTCATTCTTAAAGAAAATTCATAATCTTCCTCACCGAAGAAAAAACGTTCTGTAAATAACGATCCGTCATTTTGAAGTATCTCGGGAAAACAAAAAAGGGCACATCCTGAAACAAAGGAAATATTTAAAAAAGCATTGTTACATATATCAGAGTATTTGACATCCCTGTAATAACTTTTTCTTGAACCAAAAATCAGACGTCCTCCACACGACCAAACCAATGATTTATCATAATAATAATTAATGCATGGCGATAACACGCGGTATTCTACATTCTTTTGTGAAAAATCCAATAATCTCAACAGAAACTGAGAATCCACTACGGTATCGTTGTTGAGCAGCATAATACTCTCCGGATTATATTTCATGGCAAACTTTACGGCACGGTTGTTTCCTCCTGCAAAACCGTAGTTTTTATCCAATTTCAACAGGTGAATAGGGTGATTTTTAAGATTTTCACAGAGGGGTGCCAATACCTCCACAGAGTTGTCTGTCGAACCGTTGTCGGCCACCACAACAAAGAACTCGCCCTCGGCGCGGTCAAGCGACTCAAGGCAGTCTATCGTATCGGCGGCACCGTTCCAGTTTATGAGTATTACTGCAGTCATGATCAAAATATTATGGCAAAGTCACGCAGATTCTCCACGTAGCTCTCTCTGGTATTGTCAACCTGAGGGTTAAACACTGAATGATAGGGAACGAATATGCAGTAGGCATGTGTTCCCGGATAGACATCGGAGGTATCCTTGAAATAGTACCTTAGATAGTTAAAACTCAGGACTGTGACAGCACACAACGTTATTATTGATGTGACATGCCTCTCTCTCCAGTTCACCTCCGAGAGTATGTCATAGACGGTATTCACAAACATGACCACAAAGAACGGAGCCATATAATTAAGGAAACGTCCTGCTACGCCAAGATATGACGAGAACCCGTAGAATACCACCATGAGTGATACTATAGGCATGAAATCATACTCGTCCTCAAGCTGGTTACGCTCCCTGAGCCATACAACTCCTAAGACAGGCAGATAACTGAATATCTCGAACAGCTTGCCCACTATGTTCTTCATGTCGTTCTCAAAATAGTTCTCAATGACTATCTCCAGCTGTTCATCGAGAGAGAACATACCGACTATGAGCGACGGTATATTCACAACCGTGGTAAAGAGGACCACTGCGCCCAGAATCAGCACCTGGAATTTCCAGTTGGGACGCTTAAACACCAGCGGAAGCAGCGGGAAGAAAAGCATGACAGCCGCTGAGTAGTGTATGAACAGCGCCACTATACACATGATATAGTAGCGCAGGTATTTCTTTTCAAGCAGGAAATCTATGCACCAAAGCAGCAAGCTAATGCAGAGCACCTCCCTGAGCACCTCAAAACTGAAATAGCACCAGTAACCTACGAACCATACCAATATAGCCGAGAAATAGTATCTGGGGCAATATTTCCTAAAGAAATGGAAGAATGAGATGTTTACTATCAGCGCATGGAGTATCTGGAAGCAGATAAAGCTGTCATCAATGGAACGAGCTACAGAGGCTATGATATACCACAACGGATTGTATCGGGCCGTCTCAAAGTCAAAAAAAGCAAGTTCATCAAGTTTGGGATACATACTGTACTCAGCCATGTAAACAAGGGTATCGCCCCCCACCCTGTAACGCAGACCCGCTACAAGCACCAACAGTATGACCGATGTCCAATACCACAGTTTCTCTCCTCCTTTTTTAGCAAAAAGGTCGTACCTTATGACAGGTATAAGAAGGAACAGGAAAAGCAGTATATAGATCATCTTCGGTCAATCGGCTTTGAGTTTCCTGATCACAGCTGTAAAGGGTTCCTTAAGAAAGACCCAGCCAACTGAGATAAGGAATCCAAGTATGGTATAAATGGCCAATAGGAAGAGACGCCTGATTGATGAAGGAAGAGCCGGGACAGCCGCGGGCTTGATGATGGTGAACACCGGTGTGTTATACTGCAGCTTGGCCTGTGACAGGAGCAGCTGCTGAGCCCACTGTGAGTAAAGGGTTTTCTTGAGGTCCTTCTCGTCTTCAAGGCGCTGTCTCTCTATCTGGACTCGTTCGAGCGTGATGTTGCGGTTATGGTCCACGAAATCGGCATAATCGGCCTGAGCCTTCTCATATTCAACCTTTGACTCCTCATAGAGCTTGGCCATATACTCGCAGTCCTTCTGGGCCTTTCTGATCCTGTAGTCCACCACTTTTGTCTCAAGTTCTTCCTCTATATACTGAACCATGAGGGCGGCTATCTCGGGATCTGGATCCTTGAACGAGAGGGTTATGACCTCAGTCTTCTTGTCCACGAACACGTTTATCTTGCCTAGAAGGTTCTCTATCTGCTGGAGCTGTGCCTCAGAGAGACGGTACGGGTCATAGACATCGGGGTTACCGGAAAACTTGTTCTTGCCTGTCATGACATTGATAGCCTTCTTGACAAGCCTCTTGGGAGTCTTAATGACGGTCGTGAACCAGTACTTGCGCTGTAGTTTGGTCTGATAATAGGCGTAAGTGGTGTCAATTACACCCTCTTTGGTGGCCACACTCACACG
>DDLZ01000100.1:33915-38903 GCA_002340405.1 Bacteroidales bacterium UBA2559 | reverse complement strand
TGAAGACTCCGCACTCTCGGGCGACACCATAACCTGCGCCGTATATTGTTTTATCGATGTAAATACCAGTATTATGCCTACCACGAAAGAGATGAGGGTAAAACAAATGATGAACCTCTTTCTTGAGTATATGCGGGCAAGCAGTTCAATGATGTCCTGCTCCTTGATAATCTGTTTCTTCTCTTTCTCCATAGCCGTCATTTCAAAAGGTTTATAAGTGCCAAGACTACGGTAGCAAGCGAAGCCGATGTCGAACTCAGACTCAGAATTTCGGAAGTGGACATACCTTCACGCTTCTCCTTTGTTGGCACAATAATCTCACAGCCCGGCTGAATAAGTTTGGTCGAAGCTTTTCGTCCTTTGGCTACCGACCCGTTCATATAGACCACATAAGCCTTGTTCTTCTTGGCTTTCTGGGCGAATCCTCCGGCTTTGTCAATATAGTAAGCAAGACTCTTTCCCTTTACGTAGGGCGTGGTGTTGGAGAACATCACAGCACCGTTTATCTTGACCGTATTGGCAAATGGAGGAATGATCAAACGATCTCCGTCACGAAGTATTATATCATCAGCGCCACCGGGATTATCAATTGCCTCCTGCAGATTGATTCCCACGTCAATCGTGGTAGCTTCCATCAGTTTCTCAAGTGTCTTGGCCAGAGCAAGCGAATCATTTGCCGATAGAGTCTCTACCGTTTTCCTCATGCGTACCCTCTCCTCGTCGGTCATCTTGCGCTCAAGACGCGCTCCGGCGGGATAAGCCTGATTGCTGAAGAGACCGGCACGGATTACAATGTCACTCAACCTCTCGTTGTTCGTTGACAGGGAATAGTGTCCGGGAAAGACCACCTCCCCTTCAACAATTACCCTTCGGTTCAGTGCATAACCCGGACTGCGGCGCACATAGACCTCATCGAAAGGCATGAGTGTGAATCCGTCATCATTCAACGATAGATTCTCGTCAATGCTGAAAGAGATAGTCTCGGAGAGTTCATCGCTCTTTTCAAAAGCATTCTTATCGCTTTTACGACGTACCACATCAACTTTAGCTATCGATGCAGTCTCCTTCAGACCGCCTGCCTGCAGTATCAAGTCCTCGATTGCCGTGTTGTCGGCATAGCGATATGCACCCGGGAACATTACCTCACCGTATATGCTTATGGTCTTGATTTCACCTATATCGAACAGACTTGGGATGAACAGGACATCATCATTTCTCAACGGCTCATCGGGAACGTTTCCGTTCACCATGCCCTGTATATCGATGGCAAGATTAGTCAAAGTCTTGTCGGGATTGGTGCGGCTCAGGAGCGCTCTGGTAGGAAAAGCATCCTCGCAAAGTCCCCCGGCAGCCTCAATCAAAGCTCTTACGGTAGTTATCTCGCCGTCTATCTGAAACTGGCCGGGACGGAAGACCGCACCGCGTATTTCAGCCATATTTGAGAATGTCGTTTTTATTGAATCAACATAAAGAGAATCGCCGTCAGCCAGCAGAAAATCGGCCTGCCGGTCTTTGCTTACAGTGAAAATTTCACGTTGAAATTCACCCATCCTGATAACACGTATATCGTTGCGGTAAGCATCGGATTCCAGTCCGCCGGCATAGTCTAGCAGTATAGAGATACTCTCGCCGTCTTTCATCTCGTAATACATGGGGCGGCGTACACGGCCGCTTATGTTGACAAGCATCGAATGGGGCAAAACCATCACCACATCATTGTCATACAATCTGATATCATCACTTAAAATACCGTTCTGCAAGTAGTCGTAAAAATCAATTTTGGCTACCTCTCTGTTGTTACGGTATAGCCTGACGTCACGCATTGAACCTATTTCGGTAACGCCGCCGGCCATATACAAAGCGTTAAAGACGGTAGCAAATGAAGACAACATATATGTTCCGGGATTCTCAACCTCGCCCAGAACATTCACCTGTATTGAACGGGCTTGTCCCAGAGTGAGTTTTATGTTAGAGCCTGAATCGTCCTTGTCAAGTCCGAAATATATCTGGCTCAACTCTCTCTTTATATGTCTGTCGGCGGCCTGTATGGTCAGTCCGTTCAAATAGACGGGACCCACGCCTTCAACCATAATATTTCCATCAGGCGATATGACTTCACGTATGGTGTTCTGTGAGACTCCCCAGATATCTATTATCACTTCATCGCCGGGACCGAGACGATAATTCTGTGGTGTAGGCAGATTCATGCTCGGTTCAAAGGAGAGGTTTTTATTGCTAAAAATGGAATGTCCCCATATCTCTTTCTCCGGCGGGAAGAGTTGCTGTTTGAGCAGAAGCAATGAATCGGTAAACATAAACATGGCTTCATCATACATTTGGAGCAACCTTTCTCTTTCGGTCAGTTGAACTGAAGACGGGTCATCCTGAACCAGATTCAAAGTCTGGCTCCTCTCCCTGACCCTCTGTTCGGGCCGGCCATCCACCATAGGAACAGTATTGCCAAGCACACCTGTCGCCTGCTGTTTCTCATACTTTTCACGCATACTCTGAAGCTGCTGTACCGTTACGCCGCGACGGCTCAGGTTATAGACAATCTGTTCCTGTGACATGCCTTTCTCCTGCTGCTCCAGAACATACTGAATTATTCTGTCTTCTGTCATCTGAGCCCACGATGTTGCTGAGGCAATAAAGACGAGCAAAACCGAAACAAGTATTTTTCTCATAATAAGAAGGGGATGTTAGAATTTTTTTCCGCTGAATACCGAAAAAAAAGTTTTTAGAATAATTTTCAGATCCAGCAATAATGAACGGTTATTCAGATAATCCAGATCATACTCAAGTCTCTTGAGCATCTTATCCATCGTATCGGTATAACCGTTGTAGATAGTAGCATATGAGGTGACTCCCGGACGCATAAGATAGATGTAGCGGTAGTCATCGGTTTCACGATTTATCTGGTCTATGAAAAACTGGCGCTCAGGTCTCGGACCTACAAAAGACATGTCCCCTTTAAGTACATTCCAAAGCTGGGGCAGTTCGTCAAGATGGTGTGACCGCAAAAAACGGCCGAAAGGGGTAAGGTGTTTGTTTCTCTCGTCTTCCAGTCGCGGGATGCCGTCGGATTCGGCATCATTTTTCATAGTCCTGAATTTATATATCATAAACGGCCGACCCTTGTAACCTATGCGTTCCTGCTTGAAGATGACAGGGCCTTTATCGAACATAAGAATTACGGAAAAGACTATCATCAGAGGTAAAAAAAGTATCATGCACAAAATTGAAAACACGATATCAAGCAGTCTTTTAACTGCTAGTTGCAATCCATCCATTGCATCGGCATGTTCTACTTTGCTCAAAGGGGCGGAGTATTTGTTGATATTATAATTAAGCATTTGTTTCTCTATTCATGATACTAACGCAACGCACGCGCGAATATTGTATCAATATCTAAAAAAATAAAAACACAGCTTTTATCATCTAAAATGACTATTTTTGCAAAGATATAGCTGCGTCCGGAATATCCGGGGCTGCAAAGATAATTATAAACGTTAATATGTCCTAATTAATTATGAGAGCATATGTTTTTCCGGGTCAAGGCGCCCAATTCCCCGGTATGGGAAAAGATCTTTACGAACAGTATGAATGGGCTAGGAAGCTTTTTGATGAAGCCGACTCCATTCTTGGTTTCAAAATAACCGACATCATGTTCGAAGGGAGTGAAGCTGACCTTCGCCGTACGGACATTACTCAACCTGCCGTTTTTATCCACTCGATCGCAGTAGCCAGATCGCTTGGCGAAGAGTTCAAACCCGATATGGTTGCCGGTCACTCACTGGGTGAATTTTCAGCGCTTGTAGCTTGCGGCGCACTCTCTTTTGCGGACGGACTTAAACTCGTTGCAAAGCGTGCATCAGCCATGCAAAAAGCATGTGAAACGGTTCCCGGAACCATGGCTGCAATCATCGGATTGGCCGATGAAAAGGTGGAATCCGTATGTGCCGGCCTCAATGCAAAAGGTCTTGTAGTGGTACCTGCCAACTACAACAGTCCCGGTCAGGTAGTCATCTCCGGATCAAAAGAAGGCATTGATGCAGCCTGCCCTCTCATGCAGGAAGCAGGCGCTAAAAGAGCTCTTCCTTTAACGGTAGGCGGAGCATTTCATTCGCCGTTAATGACTCCGGCCAAGGACGAACTTGAAAAGGCCATAAGTGAAACTCCTTTTAACAGACCTATCTGTCCTATTTACCAGAATGTTGATGCCAAACCGCATACCGACCCCGATGAAATACGTCAAAATCTTGTGACACAACTCAATTCACCGGTTCGTTGGACACAGAGCGTACTCAACATGATTGCCGACGGCGCCACCGATTTTACGGAATGTGGTCCCGGAACTGTTCTCACCAATCTCATTAAGAGAATACAAAGTTAATTAATACTAATTTAAGGAGAGTCTCACATTATTTGACTCTCCTTTTTTAAACATTCACGACAATGGGCAAAATAGTTATTTATCAAGTACTTACCAGAGTATGCTGCAATGACGTTCAGCAGCCTTTGCCGAATGGTTCGATAAAGACCAACGGTTGCGGTAAAATGAACAGCTTCACACCGACTGTGCTTGAAAACATCAAATCTATGGGTATAACCCATATTTGGTTTACGGGACTGCCGGCCCATGCTTCAAGCACAGACTATAGCGAATTCGGAATACCCTCATCGCATCATGCCACCGTCAAGGGTATAGCCGGCTCGCCTTATGCCATAAGGGATTATTATGACATTGATCCTGACCTGGCGGTATCGGTCCGCGACCGTTTAGAAGAATTCAAACAATTGGTACAGAGAGTTCATGATGCCGGAATGAAGTTCATAATGGATTTCGTGCCAAACCATGTGGCGCGTGAGTACCGTTCACATATGAGGCCTAAAGGTGTTCAGGACTTAGGTGAAGGGGATGATTCGAGAATAGCCTTCAGTCCCCTTAACAACTTCTATTACATTACCGGACAACCCCTTTCCGGCGA
>DDLZ01000100.1:32574-33652 GCA_002340405.1 Bacteroidales bacterium UBA2559 | reverse complement strand
TTGCGCGCCGTGACCGAAGGCAGGGAATCAGCAACTGCAATCACCAGATGCTGGCAAAGTACCGGCGATGTCGGTCCACATATGCTGCATTTCATGGAGAACCATGATGAGCAGCGTATTGCATCGGATTTCTTCGCACGTGATGGCTCCGGGGGCCGCGCTCCGATGATTGTATCGGCATTGATGGACAACTGTCCGGTAATGATCTATGCCGGACAGGAGGTGGGTGAAAGCGCAATGGATGTCGAAGGATTCAGCGGCCGTGACGGACGTACCTCAATATTCGATTACTGGGCGCCTGACACTTTGAGAAGACTTTATAACAGAGGAAAATGGGATAATGAGCTGCTAACATCCGATGAAAAAGAGCTAAAGGAGTTCTACACCATCCTGTTGAATATATGTGGTAAAGAGAAAGCTATCTGTAAAGGACAGTTCTTTGATCTTATATATGTCAATCCAATGTCGCCTGATTTCAATCCTCATAACCATTATGCCTTTCTGCGTAGCGACAATGAAACGGCTATCCTTGTGGTAGCCAATTTTGGCGATAAACCGACACGGTCGGGAATCGTGATCCCCGCTCATGCATTCGATTATATGGGATTGAAAGAGAAGAAGGACTGCATATTTACCGACCTGCTCTCAGGTCAAACCATTACAGCCGATTTATCTGCCGACAGACCCGTACGTGTTCAGATTCCGGCATTGTCAGGGGTTGTACTTAAATGGATTATCTGACCAAATATTTACGGCCATTCCTTATAAATATTCTCTCCGAGACCCGGTAATCGGCGTATGAACCTCTGTCGTTTTCAACCGTTTCAACGCCCACATAGCCGTTATTACCGTAATAACCCGTTATCAGAGCGTCCTTAAGGTTTGGATGACTCCATTCAGGCACACTGCGGGATTCGCCGTTACTCAGTAACATCCAGTAAAATGTAGCTATTTTTCTCATTTTAGCCTGCTGTACGAAATATTTACAGTAATCCAGATAACTCTCATATCGGGAGTCCGTACGGATATCCGTCGTATCGCTATCCAGTGTACCCCACTCACCTATAATCACAGGAAT
>DDLZ01000100.1:26763-32356 GCA_002340405.1 Bacteroidales bacterium UBA2559 | reverse complement strand
TTACCTCCTGTGGCACGTACAGCATTGACAAAAGACTGCGCATAACTGTTTACAGCCTCATAGGCCGATGCGGCCACATCCCTGTCATAACCGCCTTCACACCTAGATGAAGGATAACCCCATGAACCGTAAGGGTCAAGAATCTCATTGTATGACTCAAAAAGCAACAGATGGCCATAATCCCGGAACTCCTCGGCTATCTGCGTCCAAAGTGACTCATATCTGGCCTTGTTCTCACTATAGCTCTCTCTATCAGCTATAACCCATGCCACATCGGAAGCGCCGGTATCGTGATGTACATTCAGAATGCAGTACATTCCCTGACTGACCACATAGTCAACGATTTCCCGCACACGCTGCATCCAATCCGCATCGACTCTGGTTCCCAGCGGGTTGGCTTTCTTGTCCCAGACAAGACTATTGGGATTAGTCTTAAGTCCCATATGGGGATACCATGTCACAGGCACCCGTATAGCGTTGAAACCGGCCTCCTTCAACATAACAAAGAGCTCCGGTTTAGTTACAGGCTGCCCCCAGGCTGTTTCATAGTCGGATGTTCTCCTTTGTGTCCACCGTTCAATCCACATATTGGTAGTGCTGGCCGAATGGGCATCGAGGGTGTTGCCAAGATTCCATCCAACGCGCATATTGACAACTGCATCGGTGGCCGATTCAAATTCAAGCTCCTGTGCCCCAACAGTTGTTACGGCCAGAAGCGCTCCGATGAGAATCATTGATTTATTCATATTATTATGCTTATTTGAAGCTGTCCCAGCTCTTTATAGGTATATCGTCAATATCTACCGTACAGAAGGCATTGATAAATGCGCTTGCCAGACGGGCATTGGTAATTAGTGGGACATTGAGGTCGATTGCCGCACGACGGATCTTATACCCGTTTGTCAATTCACGCTGTGTCAGGTCCTTAGGGATATTGACAACCATGTCTATCTGCTTGTTGTGAAGCATGTCCAGAGCCTGTGGCTGTTGTCCCTCATCACTCGGCCAGTAAACGCGGGTATTGGGTATGCCGTTCTCCTTAAGATACCTTGAAGTACCGCCCGTGGCATAAATATTGAAACCCTTTTCGCTCAGCATACGGGCAGCATCGAGCATACCTGCCTTCTGTTTGGCCGTACCGGTTGAAAGGAGAATATTTTTCTCAGGAATACGATGGCCCACAGATAACATTGAGCCGAGTATGGCGTAACGTTGGTCATCGCCAATGCAACCCACCTCGCCGGTAGATGCCATATCGACACCCAAAACAGGATCGGCCTTCTGCAGACGGTTGAAGGAGAACTGGGAGGCCTTAATACCGACATAGTCTATATCGAACAGACTCTTTTCAGGCGCCTGAACGGGAACCCCCAGCATAACCTTGGTAGCAATCTCTATCAAGTTGATTTTGAGCACCTTGCTTACGAACGGGAAGCTGCGTGATGCACGCAGGTTACACTCAATAACCTTTATGTCATTTTCACGGGCAAGATACTGTATGTTGAAGGGACCGCTTATGTTCAGTTCCTTTGCTATCTGACGGCTAATACGCTTGATACGCTTGACTGTCTCCACATACAGCTTCTGTGGCGGGAACTGTATGGTGGCATCGCCCGAGTGTACACCGGCAAACTCAATATGCTCGCTTATGGCATAGGCTATAATCTCGCCGTCCCTGGCCACGGCATCCATCTCAATCTCCTTGGCATCCTCCAGGAATCGGCTCACAACAACAGGATGCTCCTTGGAAACCTCGGCTGCAAGCTGTAGAAAACGCTCCAGCTCCTCTCTGTTACTGCACACATTCATGGCCGCGCCTGAGAGTACGTATGAAGGACGTACCAGCACGGGAAAGCCCACACGGTCAATGAACTTGTCAATATCCTTCATAGAGGTCAGCTCACTCCACTCCGGCTGGTCAACACCTATGCGGTCAAGCATGGCCGAGAATTTCTCACGGTCCTCGGCATTGTCTATATCCTTGGCACTGGTACCCAGAATAGGTACGTTCATGGCATTGAGCTTCAGTGCCAGATTGTTGGGGATCTGACCGCCGGTCGATACAATTACACCGTGAGGATTTTCCAGTTCAATCACATCCATAACGCGCTCGAATGTCAGCTCCTCAAAGTAGAGACGATCCGTAACATCGTAGTCGGTACTTACGGTTTCGGGATTACAATTGATCATTATGTTGCGGTAACCCTCTTTTCGTACGGTATTGAGGGCCTGCACGCCACACCAGTCAAACTCCACCGATGAACCTATGCGATAAGCGCCTGACCCCAACACTATGATTGACCTCTTGTCATTATAGAAGGGAATGTCATGAGCAGATCCGTTATAGGTCATATAGAGATAGTTGGCCTGTGCCTGATACTCGCCGCTCAGAGTATCTATCTGCTTTACATAGGGTACAATACCCATGTTCTTGCGCATGTTACGAACTGCCAGCATACCCTGCTGCGGACCCATACTCTTTTCAACCCCTATGGCACGGGCAATTTGGAAATCGGAAAATCCGAAACGTTTGGCCTTACGAAGAAGTTCTTCCGGCAGAGCCTCTAATCTCTTACATCCATGCAACTGCTTTGAAATGTCGTAAATACCTTTAAGGCGGTAAAGGAACCACTTATCGATCCTAGTCAACTCCCAGATACGTTCTATGGAATANNGTAGAGGAACCACTTGTCAATCCTAGTCAGCTCCCAGATGCGCTCTACCGAATAGCCTTCGCTGAAAGCCTGACTGATAGCGAACAGACGATTATCGGTAGGTTCACTAAGCGATTTGTCAAGATCATCGAACTTTATGTTTCTGTTCTCGACAAATCCATGCATACCCTGGCCTATCATACGGATACCCTTTTGGATAGCCTCCTCAAAGTTGCGGCCTATAGACATAACCTCGCCCACCGATTTCATACTGGAGCCTATTTCACGGTCAACACCGTGGAATTTGGAGAGGTCCCAGCGCGGTATCTTACATACCACATAGTCAATCGAAGGTTCGAAGAAATTGGTTGTTGTCTTGGTTATCGAGTTCTTAAGTTCATAAAGGTTGTAACCAAGGCCCAGCTTACAGGCCACAAATGCCAGCGGATAGCCGGTTGCCTTCGATGCCAGAGCCGATGAACGGCTCAGACGGGCGTTGACCTCAATGACACGGTACTCCTCGGAATTCGGGTCAAAGGCAAACTGTATGTTACACTCACCCACAATACCGATATGACGCGCTATACGAACCGTTATCTCCTCCAGTTTCTGTGTCTCATGATGTGTAAGCGTCTGCGTAGGAGCTACCACGATGCTTTCGCCGGTATGTATTCCCAGCGGATCGAAGTTCTCCATTGAGCAGACTACTATGGAGTTATTGTTCTTGTCGTTCACACACTCGAACTCAATCTCCTTCCACCCCTTAAGGCTCTTCTCAACCAGAATCTGCGATGAAAAGGAGAATGCCTTCTCGGCCAGACGTTTTAACTCATCCTCGTTGTCGCAGAACCCTGAGCCAAGACCGCCCAGAGCATAGGCTGAGCGGATAATAACCGGATAGCCCAACTCCCGTGCGGCGGCACAGGCGTCCTCCATAGACTCCACGGCATGGCTTTTTATGGTCTGGACACCTATCTCATCCAGGCGCTTTATAAATAGGTCGCGGTCCTCGGTGTCCATGATGGCCTTCACCTGAGTACCCAAAACCTTAACACCGTATTTTTCAAGAACACCGCTCTTATAGAGAGCCACACCGCAGTTCAGCGCGGTCTGTCCGCCAAAAGCCAGAAGTATGGCATCGGGACGCTCTTTAGCTATAATTTTCTCAACAAAAAAAGGAGTTACGGGATAGAAATAGACCCTGTCGGCAATACCCTCGCTGGTCTGTACCGTTGCTATGTTGGGATTTATCAGAACAGTCTCAATATGCTCCTCCTTAAGTGCCTTCAATGCCTGTGAACCGGAATAATCAAACTCGCCTGCCTCACCTATTTTAAGTGCTCCCGAACCGAGAACCAGCACTTTTTTGTATCTGTTTATTGACATAATATCAGCCTAAAGTTAGAGTTTTACAATGAAATCATCGTATATAAAACGCGTATCGGTATCGACTCGGTCGGATTCCGAGTGGAACATCACACCCACCCACGGATGACGTGTATGGTATATCCCCTCCACCGAGTTGTCGTTAAGATTCTTAAGATAGACTTTCCACTGACCTAAAATAGAAGCCTCACGTATTGCATAGTTGTGATTCTGCATGGTTATAAAGCAGCGATCCGTTCCTGCAAGTATGACCGGCTGGTTATGTGAATGATGTCCGAATTTTAACCTGTAAGTATCCATTCCACCGGCTAATCCGAGAAGCAGACATCCCATTCCTATGCCCAGTATGGGCTTATCGGAATTTGCCATAAATTTTTGCAGACGGGTCACCACATCGCTGCAGTAACTCGGGTTTCCCGGACCGTCCGATATGACCAGACCGTCAAACTCCATATTGCAGTAATCATAATCCCATGGAACACGCACAACTGTTAAATCCTCGTTTATAAGGCAGCGTATCACGCCGGCCTTCACTCCGCAATCCACAAGGACCACCCTCTTGGGAGCGCCTTCGTTATATGTTATGGGTTCCTTGCATGAGACCTCGGGTATCATGTTGGTGTATAGATATTCTGCCGGTTTTGGCATCCCGTCAAACATGATCTTGGCGGTCATGGTTCCATGATCGCGTATATGTTTGGTCAACTCACGAGTATCAACACCCTTTACGCCTGTCACCTTTTCACGTTTCATCCACTCCCCAAGTGACTCCTTTGCATTCCAGTGGCTATAGAAATCGCTGTAATCGCTTACAATAAGAGCATAGGCCTGAGCATGCTCACTCTCGGCATTTGTGGGAAGACCGTTTTCATCGGCATCCATATGCTGTATGCCATAGTTGCCTATTACAGGATAGGTCATGACCAACAACTGTCCGCGCGATGCCGGCTCAGTAAGCAGTTCGGGATAACCGGTCATAGCGGTATTGAACACAAGCTCGCCGCTTACGGGCTGCTCATATCCGAATGATTCACCCTTAAAACAGGTGCCATCAGCTAAAATCAGTGATACTCTCATTATTTGTTATATTTCTCGTAATATTCAATAAATGCTTTATTCACAAGCAGTATCCCGCCGGGCGTAGGATAGTTGCCGCTAAAATACCAGTCGCCGGGATGGTCGGGACAGGCATTATGCAGACCGTCAAGAGTCTGAAAAACAATCTTTACCTCGGCGTTTACAATAGGCGGAGTAAGCAGTTCGCTTATCTTATCCGATATCTCCTGATCGGTAAAAGAGGAGTAGATCTCCTTAACGCAATTCACGCGCTCAGCCACAGGTTTGTTGAGCTGTTCGCGACATTTATAATAGACATCGGTAGCCAAATACCACATTCCGCGCTCCTCAAGCAGTGCCATAGCAGCTTTGAAAGCTATAAACTGCTCCATGCTCGACATATCTATTCCGTAATAGTCGGGATAGCGCACCTGAGGCGATGAGCTTACGATTATTATTCTTTTTGGACCAAGACGATCCAGGATACTCATTATCTG
>DDLZ01000100.1:13986-26737 GCA_002340405.1 Bacteroidales bacterium UBA2559 | reverse complement strand
GCGTTGCGGCTCACTCCCTCAGCAATGAAAGTACGCAGCTTAATATCCTTCCAGGCCACCTTTTCGTTACGTACGCGCCGTGCGAGTATCTTTTCCAAATCGGCATCCTTGGGATTGGGTCCCAGAGCCTTGATCTCTTTCATCTTCTGCTTGTTCAGATAGTCCTCAAAGCCCTGTATAAGACCGAATGAGGCCACTTCGGCAGTATTGGGAATAAATGAGAAAACCGTATTGTCAATGTCATAGTCCACAGCCCTGAGCACCGGCCCCACCAGTTGACGGCCCAACTCCTTGCGCTCCCTGTATATGCTTATATCATTGCCGCGACTGAAGTAAACCCTTTCAAACGAGCATGATAGATTGGCCTTCTTCTCAATAATCTGCTCCAATTTAAACTTACCCTTCTTGTTTATGACGAGAGACTGACCGGGCTGCAGCTCATACACCTTGTCAGAAGTGACATTCATGGCTGTCTGCAACGCCGGACGCTCCGAGGCAACTGCTATTACCTCGTCATCGGCATACCAAAAAGCCGTACGTATGCCCCACGGGTCACGGATGACGAACGATTCGCCGCTGCCGGTTATGCCGCCCACAACGTAACCGCCGTCCCAGATAGGAGCCGATGTCCGCATCACATTGGCAATATCGGTATGCTCCTCTATATATTGTGTAATGCCAAGCCCCTCCAGTCCCTTCTCTTCGGCTATATGGAAAACCCGTTCCACCTCGCGGTCCAGACGGTGTCCCATCTGTTCAAGCATGAAGTAAGACGATGCACACTCCCGGGGATGCTGTCCCTTAGAGACTATCTCATTGAACACCTCATCATTATTGGTGATGGTAAAGTTTCCGCAGAGAGCCAGATTTTTGGCCCTCCAATTGTTACGGCGCAGCATAGGATGTACATCCGATATGGTCTTGGTCCCTCCTGCCGAATAGAGCAGATGTCCAAGATAGAGATCGCCTATAAAGGGAAACTTCTTGGTGAACCAAGAGTTATGTCTGATATTTTCGGATGTATATTGGGCTGTCTCGGCATGAATTTTGTCAAAAATCTCTGCTATGGCGTCTGAACCGAGCGCCCTGTCGCGGAACATATAGTCCTCTCCCGGGTTGGCTTTGAGCTTAACACAGGCAATGCCGGCTCCCTCCTGTCCGCGGTTTTTCTGTTTCTCCATCATCAGATAGAGACGCCCCAGACCATACTGGAAATCACCATATTTCTTATAATAGTATGATGCCGGCTTAAGCAGCCTTATCATTACCATTCCACATTCATGTTTCAACGGTTCCATCTCTCGGTGTTATATTGTATTAGTATTTTTATAAAAAAAGCGCCGATGCAAAAAAGAAAAAGGGAGAATATGAACTACACACCCTCCCCCTTAAACCGACAGCCGACAGTCTGCACTGCCTCCGTCGATATGTTTCCGTTCCGACGAATCGACCATTATATCCCTTTTTTTTAACATGGCGCAAAGGTACACTTTTTCCGTCACACTTTACCCTGCCCGATGAATAAATTTTCAACATAAGGAGATTGACAAGATTTATATGAATATTTATACAGCTTTCCGCCTTATTACGTCCGGATCTGTACAATCCTCCCTTATTTGGATGCTATGGGATTGCAGTATATACCCAAGAAAATATCCTTCAAAACATCGTTAGCATTGATATCATACAGCCTGGCCATGTGGTTTAGGAATGCGTCATACTGCTCTTTGGTATATCTGTCGACATACTCGGCTTTACCATACCTTATATCATGTGCAATATAGGCATTGGGAAAAAGGCGGTAACCTCCGCAAATACGTCTGTCAATCAGCTTAGCCACGCTGCGATGAAACTGTGAATGGGGCATATCTTTGAAGGCCTCAAGCTCGTCCCGTTTCAAAGGCTCGCAAATCTGAAAATGAACCCTGCCCTTTTCCTGTAATATACCTGTCAGAATACTGTTCATATCCTCACCGGGTCTCTTTATGTAGGGTTTGCCATTGCCGGTAGCATAAATTTCCAGGGTTTTCAGAGTATCGCACGGTTCCCATTCGTATGATACCGATACCGGCACAATATTCAATTCGGACAATGCCTCCACACGATCTTTGGGACCGCTCATGCCAAACATCTTGATAACGCCCTGATCCGTGCGGTCCACACCGTCTTTGGTACGGCCGTTGCGCTGAGCTATCCAGACCGATTCCCTCTTTTCGGTTATGACATATCGAATATACTCTGACAGATGTACCGAGTTTTTGTATATGTCGCGCGGATTACCGCTGCGCTCCACACGGAACATCTTGTTACTCTTACCAATATCAATGACCAGCTCTCCCTGCATCAGATTTGACCCGAATGTTATCTCGCCCGTATCATGTCCATTCAAATAAAGTATGTACATAAGCAGGCATGGGTCTAAGACAATATCTCTATGGTTTCCAATAAAGAGATATTTTTTTTCCGGATTGAGTTTTTCCAATCCTTCATAGGTAAGATCCGTTATACTGCGTGCTATGATCTGACGGTTCACTTCGCTCATAATGGATGACTGGAAATCATATATTGTCCGGAATCCGAGCATCTTCTCTTTGACCGAGGCAACATTCTCATCCGGAAATACGAATGATACTAAAGCAGGAAAAAACCGACTCTCCGTGATGCGTCTCATGGCATCGGGAATCTCCTCATCCCAGTAGGGACGTATATCATCAAAACGGGTCTCTCTTTTCATAGTTATATATCTTTTCTTAAATCAATAAATTTAACGGGCTTACGTCCTTTAGGCGGATTGTTTATGGCCGATATCTCCTCTACGGAACATATCTCTATCTCGGGAGCAACGCGAATGCGCGAGCGGAAACGGTCCTTCAACTCCTTTACGGCATTAAACTCCGTCTCATATTTCAGGCCCACCTTTACAAGCACCTCATCGGTCCCTGCGCCGCTGTTACGCACCATAACCACATAGTTTTCCACATAATCGGTGTTGTCCAGAACATCGTTTATGGCAGGCGGATAAAGAGTTGTGCCTTTGAGCTTTATCATATTGTTCTTACGGCCCAAAATCGGTGAGAGACGGTATGACCGGCGACCGCAGCGGCACTGTTCAACATGTTTACAGGCTATGTCGCCCGTACGGAATCGCAGTAACGGCATACCCTCCACCCCTAGCGTTGTCACAACCACCTCACCGGGCTCTCCGTCAGCCAGAGGCATGCCATCATCTCCGATTATCTCGACAATTATCAGCTCCGGATGTACGTGACCGCCCATCCCGTAATCGCACTCGCTGAACGTAGCTCCCATTTCGGTCGATGAATATGTAGCATAGAGTTTGACCTCAGGCCATTTCTCCTGTATCTGACTGCCCAGCAGATTTAATCCGAACTCCTGATTTCTGAGACTCTCGCCTATTCCTATTATTTTACGGATACTGCTGTTACGGTAGTCAATATCGTGCAGTTCGGCATAGTCTATAAGTTTGAGGATAAATGACGGAACACACATAATGGCGTCCGGACGGAAACGGCGTATGGTATCCCATTGCAGCTCCGGTATGCCGTTACCGACACGGATCACACCGGCTCCCATCTCTCTCAGTCCCAGGAAGTAAGCCATTCCAGCCATGAAACACTTGTCAAGCGTGGTCATAAGCTGGAGTATGCTCTCATCGGTCAGACCGGCGCATTCAAACGACTTTTTCTCGTTATATGCCAGCCGCTGCAAATCCTTCTCGGTACATCCAAATAGGACAGGGTCGCCCAGCGTACCAGACGTGGTAATGTAATCTATTATCTTCTTTTTGGGGACACAGCAAAAATCATCGTTATAGAGTTGCAGGTCCTTCTTTTCGGTAAAGGGGATCTCTGTCAGGTCTTCAATTTTCAGTATCCTGTCGGTATCGATTTTATAACTCTCAAACAATCTCTTGTAGTACGGGGAGTTTTCCCGCAAATAGAGAAGGTCTTTTCTAAGCAGTTCCTCCTGAAACTGCTTTATACATTCATGGCTTTCAAATTCTATATCCTTGCTCATAACTTTTATTAAATAAATAGCTCTTCAACTTAAAAATTGACATCTAATAGACCTTTAAACTCAAAACTAAATTTTAAACCTGTAACAGACTTGTAAAATTAGAATAAACTTTCAATTTAAAACATACCAAAACAGACCTTTCCATTTCAAAACAAACTTTTCAACCAATCCAAAAACTCGTTTTTCCACTGCCTCGACTCTTTTGTACCATAAACCTCACTCACTCCAAACCCATGTTTTCCGGTCTTATACTGTATGTAACGGTGCTCTACTCCGGCTTCGGTAAGCGCCTCATCCAGGATGACCGAGTTATGCCAGTCAACCACGGGATCGTCAAGACAGTTCATTAGAAAGACCGGCGGATAGTCGTCAGAAATATGATTCTCAACCGACAGACTGTCCCTGAGTTTGCCGCTCATCTTCCCCCACTCGCCAAGCAACCCTCTGCGTGAACGCCTGTGAGCATAATCGCCCTGCATTGTAACAACCGGATAGAGAGTTGCCACAAAATCAGGACGCAGAGAGACCTCTGCAGGCCCCTCCTCAAGAGCAGTATAATCGGTGTCGCTGTAACATGTCGAAATTAATGCCAGATGTCCGCCGGCCGAAAACCCCATCAGACCCAATCTGTCGGGATCTATTCCTATCTCGTCGGCATTCTCCCTTAGCAGTCTTATGGCACGCTGTACGTCGCATATCATATCGGGATGTCTGCGCCCGCGCACAAAGTAACGGTAGCGCGTCAAATAGGCTCCAAACCCTGCAGTGCGATACTGCAACAAGAAAGCCGACACACCGTTGTCCTGTAGCCATTCGGCCACCTCAATCCCTTCGCCCTTAACATCCAGCCAACAGTAACTCCCTCCCGGACAAATTATAACCGCAGGAGCATTTCTGCTCCCTTCGGTAAGAAACGGAGTGAATATAACATTTTCAGCTCCTTTGTCATGTTTTGCCCATGGTCTCATACTATTTCCGGATGGAATAATTACTATTGGAATCAGAAGTAAAAGTCTTCCTAACATTCAAAGCCCCATTATTTTTATCAACTCTGCCCTGTCAAGCTGCCGATAGCGGTGCTCAAGGTCGGCATCAAAATCTACCTGAAAAAATTTCTCATCATAAAACGAAAGTTTGGAATTGGTATCGGGGTTACATTCTATATATGTAACATTTTGAGCATCAAGTCCTTTAGCTTCACATATCTGTTCAACCAGACTCCTGCCCGCATAGGTTACCGATGTACCCGGATTCTCCTGATAAAGTTCAGTCACAATGATATAGGTCTTTCCCTTCACATTACGGATCATAAGCCCGCAGACAGAGGGCATATCCCATTCACCTTTGAAATTAAATTTTTCGTCATAATAGTCCGATGATACTTCCATAGTTATGCCGTTTTTATATTCCTTACAACATCCTTTCCAAATGACTTGTTGACCAGCTTGCGGTCGCGCGGACGGAATGTACCGTCATTCATCTCCCTTACCGCCACGTTACAGAACAGACGAAACATCTTCTGCTCCTGACTTTCACTGGCATAGAAACTCTCCCATGCATAGTCATAAAGCTCCTGAAGTCTCTCGGGCGTCATATGTTTGGGCTGGAACACCACCTGACCGGCATTGTAATTGTTCCAGTCAAAATCGAATATACGCCCCTGGCGCAACAGGTCATCATATACCTTTGTATGCGGGAACGGGGTCAGCACGGTGAACTCGGCCAGATCAAGGTCTATCTCACCCAGAAAATCTATCAAACGCTTTATGTCATCTTCGGTCTGGTTGTCCAATCCCAACAGGATTGTCCCCTCCACACCTATACCGTGGTCATGGTAACGTTTTATACGGTCCTTTATATAATCCGATGTGTCATAGATTGCCTGATAGACATACCAGGCACCGGCTTTGGCAGCCAGGTCAAGCACTTCGGGGTCATCCTCGATGGTGTGACTTATCCATTTCTTTTTAAGAGGAGCGATAGCGCGGAACAACTCCTTCTCCCACTCCTTATCCTGGGCCAGTGAATTATCGACTATGAAGAGACGGTTATTATCAATGCCGGCCATATCCTCTACCACTTTATCAATGGGGCGTGGACGGAACTTGCGACCTCCCAGATATGATACCGCACAAGGGTAGCAACTGAAACGGCAGCCGCGGCTGGCATGAAACAGATCCACCATCTGTACACCCTTATGATTGTAGAGCTCACGCTTATATAGGTCGCGACGGCAGGGTCCGACCAATTCAATCGGAGGCAGATTGCCCATATAGTTATAGATCTTTTTCAGATTACCGTTTACCCAGTCATCCATAACCTGCTCCATACGGCCCTCCGATTCACCAAGGAAGACGCTGTCCACATGGTTGACCATATCCTCGGCATGCAGCATGGTTGATATGCCGCCCGCTATGACAAGCTTACCGCGGCGGTGATATTCATCGGCTATCTCCCACCCGCGCTTTACCTGAGTGCTGAGCATCATGGATAGAGCCACGCCGTCACAGGGTTCATCAAAATTGATCTCCTCGACATTCTCATCGGTAAAAGTGACATCCACCCACTCGGGAAGAGTGGCTGCAAACGCCACCGGTCCATGGGGCGGCAGATTAAATGTTGTCTGCCCCTTAAGTTTTTCCCATTTAGGGTAAATTAGCTTCAGTTTGAATGTTTTCATACAAATTTATTTTATTCACAATAACATCCTTGCCCACCAATATCTCGGCCGTCTCAATTGCCGTCATGGCCACTCCGCCCATTCCGTGCATATTTACGTTCTGACCGGTTAAAAGCAGATTCTCTATTTTGGTACGTATGGACAGTTGCGAGTATATTAGATTCTCACTATCCTTGAAATAACCGTATATGGAACCCTCCTTTGTTCCCAGGTGATCACGGAATGTGAGCGGAGATGCCGCAAAACAGTCCTCAATTGAATCTCTGAGATTAGGAAAGGCTTTTTCTGCCATTTCAATGACCTTTTCCATACGCGACCTCTTCCAAATCTCATATTCATCTCCGCGATTGCCTGTACGGGTATTTTTCCATCGGGAAACCTCCTTCCAATCCATAAGGGAGAGTATAGTAATATGTGTGGCCCATTTGCCGTCGCTTGACGGTGCTAGAAAACAGCTTATCCCGTGCGGCCAATCCTCAAGACGATATCTGCTCATCTTCCATGTATTTTTCTTACTGTCTATAATATTGACGGGATGCTCCGCATATGGCAGATGACCTTTTTTCAGTTTGGCATATACCTTAAAGGCCGATACGGTAGAGGGAATGTTGCGCAGCCGCTTTTTATAGAATGGAGTGAAAGCCCTACCCTCGATCGTATCGAGCAGAGTACAGGGATGAATGGCCGATATATATACATCAGCCTTGTATTCTTTGCCGTTTGAGTCATATACTGACTCCACCCTTCGGTTGCGGACCACTGTTCTCGTCACCGCAGAACTTGTAATAACGCTGCCTCCCGCCTCTGTTATAACCGAAGCAAGAGCATCGGCCAATTGGCTGCTGCCCTTGACAAAACAGCAGGGTTTATCAATGAACATAACCGAAATCATTGCATGCAGATATGCCGGAGAATGGCCTGCTACGCCTGCATAGAGGGGATTGACGAATGCCAAAAGCGATCTCAGCTCCGGACTGTCTATGTATGAAGCTATGAACTTGTCGGCCGGCATTGTAAACTCCTCGGAGTGATCAAAGAAGCTGTTCTGCCCGCTTTTCATATAGAAGAGGCGGTCCTCTTCGGAGAGCCTGAAAAGTGCATCAACATATCGCTTTATATTCTCTTCCTCATGGGGAAAGAGCGAAATAAGATATGCGGTGAACCTGTCGCGGCCCGAAGGTATATTAAAAGTACGATCCGTATCAAGATATGTCAGACTTGACATTAGGTCTGAGAAACGTATATCCAACCTATCCATGATACCCAGATAACAACATATCCTTTTAAGCGAGCCGTTCTCATGAAAGCCTCCGGCCACATGCATTCCTGTCTCGTACATTTCACCTTTACGAACGAAATTCTGCAATCCGCCGCCTATTCCGGCATTCTTTTCCAGAACGGTTACCCTGTAGCCCTCCTTTGAGAGAAGCGCCCCGCAAAACAGTCCGCCCAAACCGGCGCCAATCACCAATACTTCCATATTCAACTTACAGTATGGAACTCCTTATTCCCTCATACATTACTCCACTTCCCAACAGATTATCACACACCACAAAACTGCCCATAAGGACTCCCAATATCCCATGCGAGTTAACAGACTGACCGGCCAGGAACAGATTCGGCACACGCGTACGGAAAGAGACCCTTCCTGCAGCCCCCAGCTTAACATCCTTTGCAATACCGTACAAGCTTCCGTTCCGCGTACCGGTATAATCCCTGTATGTAAGCGGAGTTGACGTCCAGTAACGTTCCAGACCATCTTTAAGTTCCGGCAAGCAGTCCGATGCCGCCTCAATCAGAGTCGCGGCCTTAACCCTCTTGAACTCCTCATACTCCTTACCGCGCCGTCCTGTGACCGTGTCACTCCAGCGGGAGAGCTCATCCATGCGCATATATGCCAAAATCACACCGGCATCGGCGTAATTAGCATCAAACTGCGGATACTGGTGCATATATAAAAAACTTAACGGCCAGTTGCTGTTGGTATAATATTCCGAATCCCAGACTGTTCCGCCTCTGTAAACAAAGCGATTGGAGTTCATGTACGGGACTTTTCCCTGTTTAAACTTCAAATATAGCTCAAAAACCCCTATCGTATCGGGCATATCCTCTATTCTTTTTCTGAAAACCGGTCTTAGAAGCGGTGATTTGACCATCCCGATTGAAATTGAGGGATGTGCAGTCGATATTACCGTGTCAGCCTCTATTGTCTGCGAAACACCGCCGCAGATATACTTTACTCCCGTAGCGCGAGTCTCATTGCATACTATTTCAACAGCCCTGCATCGGGTCATCACCTCTCCGCCGGCGTCTATTATGCATTTTTCCAACAGAGCGGCTATACGGTCGCTGCCGCCTTCTATACGCCATGCGCTGCGGTTGTAGAATGAGGTAGTAAAAGCGTGGAGGGCAAAAGGCGTAGAGCCCCTTACGCCTGCGTATAGCGGCTGATTACCCACCAGCACCTCTCTCAAATCCCTCTCCTCTATAAGTTCGTCAATAACGGAGTTGACACTGCGTCTGTGCCACTCCGAATCATGTGCATCAAGTCCGCGTTCGGGGTTGAAACTCTCGACCGACAAGGCATCCGATACCCTGTAAACCGTCTCAATATAGGCGGCAAGAGAATCCCTTGAACCGGGAAAATATTGTGACAGTCCCTCCACAAAGGCCTCACGCCCGTTGCGGAACGGGAAATCCTGCCCCTTATAGTTTATAATATCATAACAGTCGCGATCCAGTGCATGAAGAACCAGACCATCCCTTATCCCAATAAATCTGAGCATGGTGTCAAGAATCTCTCCCCGGGCGGCGCTGCCTATAAAATGCATGCCCGTCTCAAATTTAACACCCTCACGGACAAAGGTCTGCAAACAGCCCCCTACCTTACGCTCCTGTTCCAGAACGGTCACTTCAAAACCGTGCCGTGCCAGAATGGCTCCGCACGAGAGGCCTCCGAGTCCGGCTCCTATTATTACACACTTCCTATCCATTTTCCATAAGTTCAAATGTCAGATTTGAGGGAACAGCCGGATTGTTACGGGCAACATCATACAGTTCCGGATTATTCATAACTGCCTTTATCCGGATTTCAGGATGCAGAAGAGCGGTCAGCAGGGCGCGTTCACCCTGCCCCGTTTCACTCATCACATAGTATTCACTCTCTTTTGATATACTCTCCACAACCTCACGCCACCTGTCCATTTCACGGAATGTACGGCGGCAGAGACGTTGCGCCTCAACTCCCTTGTAACGGTACTGGTGTCTAACCAACGGCATCCAGTATGCGGCATCCTCAAGTTTACGTGATAATTCGGCATACCACTCCCTGTAAAAACGGTTGAATGCACGGGTGCGTTCACGCGATGCAGCTCCAAAAGAGGTGTCGTCGGGCAAAACTCTGCGGCCTACAGTAACCGTTATACGGCCGGGTCTGAGCATCAGCTCCCTTTTAGGCAGCACATGCCCCACTCCGTGAAGACATACCGGCAGCAGGTCCAGCCCCATAGTTTCGGCCAGATGAAAAGCTCCTTTATGAAACCTCTGAATACGGCTGTCCTCGGAACGGGTACCTTCGGGAAAGACAAGTATGGAGTAGCCGCGCTCAACAAGGCTGCGCAACTGCGGCATATAGTTCTCAATGCCTTCGGCTGCAGGAACATATTCGGCACGGCGTATAAGCGCACCGTAAATGGGGTTACGCCAAGCCCATTCATTGGTTATGACAACTATTTTTGGGGTAAGCATTAGCAGACACATAAGGTCCAAATGCGACTGGTGATTGCTGATCATTACCGCAGGACGGTCAAATGTCTCACCCACGCCGTTATCCAGCGTGAAAGATACTCCGGGCACGCGGCGTATCACAAAGTTGGAAAACCGGTAAATCACTCCGTGCAGCCATCGTTCCTTCCACTCTCTCCTGCGTCCGAGGAAGAGCAGAAAAGCTATGGGAGTTACAACCATAACCGAGAGTATCAGAAACGAAAAAGCGCAAACCGTCCGGCCGAAACGCAACAGAGTCACAGGCATCTCTCTTAGACGGCCTCTCTTCATGGTAAGCAGTCCAAATAACCATTCGGGCAGGAAATGGGCCATAACCACCACCACAAACATACCCAGTATGGTTATCTCACCAAGAGACCGCATAGCAGGGTGACGTGCCAATATTAACGAGCCTATTCCTATAAACATTATCACGGCCGAAACCAAAACACTCCTGCGGCGTACTTTCAGCGTGCGACGGCCGTAGGTGTACTCATGCATAACGCCCTCGGTTATGAAAATGGTATAATCATCGCCCTGACCGAATATGAATGTGGCCAGAATAATACTTACTATATTGAATTTTATACCTATCAGCTCCATTATGGACAAAATCCATACCCAGCTTATTGCCAGAGGCAGGAATGCGATCAGCGCCAGCTCCAGACTTCCGAACGAGATCCAGAGGAAAGCAAAGACAATGAATCCGCACAGAAAAAGAATCAGATTGAAATCCTCCGAGAGGGATTCGACAAGCATCGCCATTACACTACTCATGCTGACCGGAGCCACATCGTCCGATGAAACAATATCGGGGACCGAGCGCACAGAGCTCATGAAAGGTTCAAAAGCGCCCTCAGAGAATCCTGCCAAACGGGATTGCTCTTCAAGCTCATTTATCGTCTCCCGGTGATCCTGCCAAAAGTTCACCCAGCGTTCCTGAAGAACCGCCTTATCGGAGTCGGGCCGGAGCATTTCGGAAAGTACGGTCAGACTGCCCGTACCGATATTCTCCATACTGCCTGCAATAAGCTCCATATCATCTCGCTGCTGCCGGGTCATGTAATTTATATTGTTCAGGTCTGCATCGAAACTGCTGCCTTCACCCCATATCAGCATCGCAACGGTTATAATAATGACCAAGGGAGACAAAATTTTGCCGATACGCCTGCCATAAGATAAGGCAGATTCTTCACCGTCCGATGCGTCTACCGCCGACCGTTTTGCCGGACGAGCGAAAACCGGCAGGAAGACCAGCGAAAATATTATGGCGCCCAGCAGCATAAACGCCCCGAAGAGCGCCAGGTCATGCATAGCTTCGGCCTTGAGAAAAATCAGGCAGAGAAAGGCGCTCACCGTGGTTATATTGCCCACCAGCAGAGGAAGCGACATCTCTTTGAGCGAGCTGCGGTTATCGGCCGTGTCGCTCAGCGAATGGAGAAAATGGAGCGGATAATTGGCGGCAATGCCCACTATAACCGACCCCATTCCGATAACTATCACTGAGAGTGAATCCTTGATTAAGCCTATCAGCCCCAATGAGAACACCGCACCGAACAGGAGCGTTGCCGCAATCCATAAGATGTAATCCAAGCGCCGGAATGAGAGCCACAACACAAAAAGTATCCCTATCACGGCAAGGGACATTACCATTATGCTATCCCTCTTTATTCTGTCGGCATTGGTAACGGCAATCACGGGAGCGCCTACGGAAGAGACCTTTATACCCGTCTCGACAGCCACTTTGGCTCCGGTAATGTCAATAAGGGAGATAATATCGGCATTTTGCCCCGATTCGCTCTCGCCGAAAGGCGATTCAAACAGCAATATCCCAACCGGCTCTGTTTTATGCATTATATGTCCGTCAACCAGACGAAAACCACCGGAAGAACCATCAGCAGCACTGCCGTCATCGGAAGTGCCACCGGAAACACCGCTTGAAGCGCTGCCGGAGCCGCCGTCTAACAGACCGAGCAGAACATCTCCGAAAAGGTTTAAGGGGTCATACGGAATGGTCTTAGCCGTAAAACTGCCGCTCAACATCTGCAGGGAGCGTTTGACCGCCTCAATCCTACTCTCCACAAAACCGGGAACGGCCAGAAGCGAATCCATGCGGTCGTAATCATCGGGAGTAAGGAAGCTGGCGTAGTGCTTCTGAACGAACTCTATTAGTTCTAACGCCGCGGACTCATCGGCCAAAGCCGACATATCGGGCACCAGTCCAAGTGTGTCATATCCAAACCAAAGCTCCTCAAACAGATCCATGGC
>DDLZ01000100.1:0-13864 GCA_002340405.1 Bacteroidales bacterium UBA2559 | reverse complement strand
CTGAGAAAGAAATCAGCCATCTCCCCTGCCTGTGATTAGTCTGAATAAAGCAGCCGGCAGCCCGTACAAAAGGGCGCCTATGCACAGTAAAGTGTTCAAAACCGAAATCCTGAAAAAATCGTAGAAAGGTCTGAAATGCGATATGCGTTCTCCTTCAGGCTGATAGAGCACCCTGACAGGCACTCCCGTTATGCGCGTGCCGTGCCATGCGGCAAAAACCATCAGCTCCAGTTCGGCCTCATAACGGGAGGTTATGAGCCGCAGGCCTCGCAGCGAAGCAAGTGGATATATACGGAAACCCGACTGGGTATCACCCGGTCTCTGACCGGTCTGAAATCTGAACCAGAAATTGGAAAAACGGTTGGCAAATGTGTTGCCGCGCGGCATATTCTCACTGGTCAGGTTGCGACATCCCACAATAATATCACCGGGGCGTTCTGCCGATGCTTTGAGCAACAACGGTATATCCTCGGGAAAATGCTGTCCGTCTGCATCAATGGTAACGACATGGGTGTATCCCTTCTGCTTTGCATATTTAAGCCCCCTCTTCAGAGCATATCCCTTTCCCCTGTTACGGTCATTTGTAAGAACTGTAACCGGGATTTCCGAAAGCAGATTGCCGGTGCCGTCAGTACTGCCGTCATTGACAACAANNGTAAGGGTTAATGAAAATTTGGAAAAAACCCGCTCGGGGCATCCCGTCTCTATTATCTCTCCCTGCACCTTCACACCTGTGCCTTCAACCGGAACACGTGAGGTAAAAATAAAAGTGAGCCTTGTGTACCTGTCGGGCGACACCACATCTGTAAATTTCATGTTTTTAACGATATGCGCTTCAAGCCGGCGGTTTTCGGCTATTGAGGCCAGCTCGGCCGCCATCTGAAGCAGACATACTCCGGGAGTTACGGGATATCCGGGAAAATGGGCCTTATATATCATATGTTCGGGATTCAGCTTTACGTCAAATCCGTAAACGACCCCTGCCGATGCCGGCAGCGATGCGACCAGATCGTAGAAATCACCATTCAGCTTCATAATTCCCGTTTATTGAGACGTTGCTTATTGTTATTTCGGTGCTGCCTCCACCCTGTTCGGTCATAGTCAACCGTTTGAGCAGCGATGTATCAGGGTCAAAAACCATAGTTATCATCGAATATATACGCTTTAAATCTCTACGCTGCGGAATAAGAAGAACAATCCATTCTCCCTCCTCTTCGGTCACCGTGACCTGAAATGTCCTGCTCTCTTTCAAATAATCACCTGACATACTGCCAAGCATTATTCCGGCCATTCCCCTGAACATACGTCCGGCCTCGCCGCTCAGCTCGGTGGTCCCCTCTTGAGTATCAATCGAAATGAGATCGCCGTCTATGACAAGCGAATATTGAAAAGGCTCCTTATATTCCCATTTGATTGCCGACGGTTCTCTGTAGAGCATCTTGCCCGTAGATTCCTGCGGCTCATCCATAAGCGGGAGTATGCGGACCTGCCTGAAATCACACCGCATAGTTTTCATTGAGGAAGAGCCTTTCGAAATGCGCTCCAGAATATCATCCGAACCTTGATTTCCAGCAGAAATGCTTTCCGAACCTTGGTTCGCGGCATAGAGACCGGCCGAACTCCGGTTCGCAGCACTTACAACTCCTGCTGTCAGGAGCATCGTCGCTGCCAAAACCGCATATTGAATTTTATTTAACATACAACACAGTAGAATTCACCATAACACATTCACCACAGTAAAAATCCTCACAATATAAAGTCACTGTCCAAAAGCCGATTCAACAGACTTCGTATTCAAAATCCCAAAATTACTACTTTCTATGAGAAGAATTCTAAAAAACCTGCCGATATTCTTTAGAAACTGCTTTAAATCGATTAAAAACCCGACATTTATCAGTGTTGGCCGAAAAAAAATGCACTATATTTGCCGAATGAAAAGGAGTGTTTTTGCTGTTTTGACAGCTCTGTCTATTTCACTTTTTGTTTACGCACAACCTGAGCGTAACCAACCTGTTGCTAATGCACAGCCTGAGCGTGAGAATCAACTTAACGTTAATGCACAGCCTGACTGGGAGAATCCCGCCATACTAGGTATCAACAAACTGCCCTATCATGTCACTTTGGGCAATCCCTCCACACAACGGAATAATCCGCAGGTGACTTTCCTTGATGGAATCTGGAAATTTCATTGGGCTAAAGATCCCGACAGCCGGCCGGCCGATTTTTTTATGACCGGGTACGATGTCAGTTCGTGGAATGATATTCACGTTCCCACCGATTGGCAGATGCAGGGTTTCGGCACTCCTATCTACAGCAATATACAGTATCCGTTCAAACGCGATGCACCTCGTGTGACCGGAACTCCCGATTCCACCTGGACAGCATTTAAAAACCGCAATCCCGTAGGCAGTTACGTAACCTTTTTCAGTGCTGCAAACATAAAATCACATAACTGGATCCTTGAGTTTGAGGGTGTTAGCTCGGCTTTCTACGTCTGGGTTAACGGGCAGCTAGCCGGTTACAGCCAAAACAGTTACTCCCCTGCCGAGTTTGACGTCACTCCCTATCTAAAAGAGGGCAGTAACCGTATGGCAGTTGAAGTGTACCGCTGGAGCGACGGCTCTTATCTGGAAGACCAGGATTACTGGCGGTTGAGCGGAATATTCCGTCCGGTCAAACTGTGGAAACGTCCGCTGCAGCACATATCGGACTACAGGATAACGGCTGTACCGTCGGCCTGTTTTGACCGCGCCCGCTTGAATGCATCTATACAGGTAGTAAACAAAGATATTGATCCGTGCAACGGCATGTCTGTCAGACTATCCGTAAACGGTATAAACAGTGATGGAATGGCAGTTTCGGAGGTAATGTTACAGAATGTGACGGTACCATCCGGAGACGCTCTCCCTTCCGGTGACACAGTAGAGGTAATTCTGAGCGGAGAGATCAATAGACCTCTGCTCTGGTCGGCAGAGAAGCCGAATCTCTATGAATGCTTTGTAGAACTGATTGATAATAAAGGCAATACGGTTGAGTCATTCCGTCAGAATATTGGTGTAAGACGCATCGAAATAGATGGTGAAATCGTATATATAAACGGCCGGCCGGTCAAGATGCGCGGCGTAAACCGTCACGATCACCATCCGCGTACCGGACACTATGTCGATCCTGCAACCACGGAACTGGATATACGGCTTATGAAACAGGCCAACATAAACACGGTACGCACGTCACATTATCCCGCCTCGACCTATCTGTATGAACTGTGTGACCGCTACGGCCTCTACGTAATCAATGATGCATGTCAGGAGTCGCACGGTTACGGCATAGGAAACCGTCTGATGGGCAACAGTCCAGATTGGAAGGCGGCGCATGAAGACCGTGCCGGATCAATGGTGAAAAGGGATTTTAACCATCCGTGCGTAATGATCTGGTCGCTTGGAAACGAAGGAGGAGCCGGTACAAATATGCAGGCCATGCGCGCTGTTGTAGAGCAGCTTGACTCTACCCGCCTCATATTCTCGGACAGCGACCGTTCCGTATCGGACATATACGATGACAGCTATCTGCCGCCTAACCGTCTGCGCGAGGCAGCCGGAAGGGTCAACGACCGCCCCTTCATGATGCGGGAGTATGCCCACATGATGGGCAATTCGGGAGGCAATCTGTCCGAGTACTGGCATGTGAGTGACGATGACCCGAGCATATTCGGTGCAGCGGTATGGGAATTTATGGATCAGGGGATAGCCAAACCTAAAGACGGATCGCCGCTCAGTTATAAAGGAAACGGCCTGACGCTTGAGGAGGGCGAGGTCTGGGCATACGGAGGGGATTTCGGCGATGTGCCCAATGACGGGAATTTTATCCTGGACGGTATGTTAGCCCCCGACCGCACGCCGCATCCGCACTACTATGAGGTAAAACATGTCTATCGGCCTCTGCATTTTGATCTGCTGAACATGGATGACTCACAGGAATTTCTCAACATCAAGGTTACCAACAGAGATTTCTTTACCGGAACGGACGAATATGATTACAAAGCCAGAGTTGTCACTCCAACTTCCGGCCCTGAAAAGGGTTTTTTCAATATTGAAAACCCCGATGAAAACGGAATAATAAGAATACCTGCAGAGCCCGTCGAACATTTCTGCCCTATCTGCAATGCTCAGCAATCAGGCAACAGACGCTCAGGCTCTGTTCTACAGTCAGTAATCAGACGCTTACGTAATGTTCCAAACTCAGGGAACAATCAGTCAGACAATGTTCTGCTGCCGGAAATCGGAGTGTTGCAGATATTTGCCCAACTCAAAGATGATGCGCTCTGGGCAGACTCAGGTCATGTGGTAGCCTATGAGCAGTTCTTTGAATGGCAATCCAACGTCCCTGCCCTTGAATGGAACAATACCGATGGTTCCTCCATAAAAAAACGTACCAAAGGGATAATTCCCGTTGACGGAGGATATTCCGTCACCTGCGGCAAGAGCAGATATACGGTTGACGGCAAAGGCGCTCTTACAAGCTGGAAATGGAATGGCCGGGAAATGCTGGCCGGCCCGCTGGAACCCTATTTCTGGAAACCGGCCAACGACAATCAGAGGCACAATGACTATGAGCGGACTATGGGAGTATGGCGAAGAGTTGCTCAGGAGAGAGAGTTTTTAAGCAGTGAGGCCCGCACGGTTGTACGGGAACGTGCACAATTCCGGCAGATCAGGTTCAATTTTGAACTGTCGGTTGGAGCTGAACTGACCCTGTGTTATGAATTCAGTGAAGACCGGGTCAGCTTTTCGGCCGATTATACCCCGCAAGCCGACATGATTCCCTCCATACCCAAGTTCGGTGTCAAGATGCGTCTGCCGGCCGAATATGACAGCGTCCGATGGAGCGGACGTGGTCCATGGGAAAACTATCCCGACCGCAAACAGGGCGCCCTGTTTGGCAATTACACCCTGCCGGTTGATGAATACCGTACCGATTATATTTATCCGCAAGATAACTCAAATCGCAGCGACTGTCTCTGTTTCTCTCTTCTAAGGGCAGACCAATCCCAGCAGGGTCCAGCGTTATCGGTCTATTCACCGCAGTTTTTCAACCTCAGAATATGGAACTGCTCCGAGGAGGATATAGAAAATGCACGCCACAATTTTGAGCTTCCCGAGCGGGATTATCTGAATATTAACATTGACAGCGAACTGATAGGAGTAGGCGGAAATGATGCCTGGGGCGCAAGGACCGAACCTCAATATATACCCTCGGGAAACGAGCCTCATCATCTGAGTTTCATACTAACATTGGAATGAGTGTAAAATTGGGCCCGCTTACTCGAAGCGGGCCCAAACAAACATATTGAAAAAGTTCCATTCCCCCTGACCCGTTTCACCGGAACTTACTATCCGAAACCCATTTACCAGTACAAATCGACCGGAACAGAGTGACCGGAAATCCATTAAACAGGATCCATTAACCGGAATCCCGGGTATGGGAAAACCGAAGGTTTACTTTATTATTACTTTTTGTACCTTATTGTTACCTATTTTTATAAAATATATGCCTGAACGTCTCATACGAACCGTAAAGCTGTTTGTGGCAATTGCCTCCTCTGCCACAAGCAACTGACCTGTTATTTCGTAAATACTCAGGCTGTATCCCCCGGCATTCTCTATGACAATATTATTGTCCACTGTGGAGATCTTCACTTCTGCCGCATGGTTTTCGGCAATACCGTCAAACAGATCGAAGGTTGCCGTAAACGTGGTATCGCTGGTCACCACAAACACAAGCGGGTTCTCCGTGCTGCCATCTTGCCATTGCAGGAATTGGTAACCCTCTGCAGGCTCAGCGGTCAGTGTGGCAGTAGTGTTGGCAATATAGCTGCCACTGCCGGTTACAGTGCCTTTGGTGGAGTCATTGCTTTCTGCCGTTACCGTATATTTCAGTTCGGAATGTTCCGTAAAGTAAGCCACCAATGAAACGTCTTCTGTCAGGGTCATTGTGTATGGATTAAGCACACAGCCGTCGCTCCAGGCTACGAACTTGTAACCATCCTCAGCTACGGCGGCAACTGTAACTTCATTGGTTTCACAGCTATAGGGTGCGGTAATAAATACCCTGCCTATTTCTACGTCCTCCGACACGGCTCTCAACGAGTAATATCCCTCCTCAATAAAGAGTTTCTGCTCAGGCATCTCTTCCTCAAAAGCTTCGGTGCTTCCGCATCGAATAAACATAGGGATATTAAATTCGTAATGGAACGCACCTTTACCCACATAAGGGGGTGCGGGGGCCCAGAATGTAACGTGCTGTAAATTATAGCAAGCAAGAAATGATTGTGCTCCTATCTCTTTCAGTATGGAACCAAAGTATATTCCGGGAATTTTGCTGCATCCCTGAAAAGCCCCAAAGCCGATAGAAACTATAGCCCGCAGATACAGTATGTCTTTCAGGTCTTCGCAGTCTCGGAACGCCCACATGCCGATGCTTGCCAAATTATTATCTTCACTTAATTTAATATGGTCCAACGTGCGACAACCGAAAAAAGCATAATCTTCGATGGATGTTACTGCATCAGGAATATTAAAAGTACCGTACAATCCGCAGCTAATAAAAGCATCTTTACCGATAGTGGTTACCGATTCGGGGATAACAGTATTCATGCATCCTTTGTAAAGTTTATTGGTAGCTGTTTCAATTATGGCATTGCAATTATCCCGACTGTCGTAATTGGGGTTGCTGCTACTGACGCTAATGGCAGTTAGATTTCTCCAAGGAAATGTAAGGAAAGCATCCTCGCCAATCTCCTGCAGCGATGCACCGATATGCAGGCTCTCTATGCTGTCGCAACAGTAAAATGCCTCTTTTTCTACAGTGGTTACAGCATCGGGTATCCTTACCTCTCCCTTAATCCCTTTACAGTTGTAGAATGCACCTCTCTCGATGATTTTCAGCGATGTGGCACATCCTAGATCAATTCTTTGCAGTTGAATGCAGTTTTGGAATGCCTCGAAGCGGATATGTTTCAGCGAAGCGGGAAATACCAGATTGTCTTTGATATTCGAACAGCCGTAAAAGGCTCTGATACCAATATATTCCAATCGGGAAGGTAGGGTCAGTCTGGTAATACCTGTACACTCCTCGAAGGCTGCCCACCCGATGACTTTCAATCCGTCAGGAAGGTCTATGCCGGTAATTTCTCTACACTTCAAGAAGTTCTTGTCCCCTATAAACTCCAAAGTCTTAGGAAATTTGATAACTCCTTTTATGGACGTACATCCCTCGAAAGCAGAGTTGCCAAGGATTCTTAGGGTGTCCCCCAACGCTATGCTTGTCAGTTCCTCACATTCTCGAAAAGCACCATCGCCAATAGAATCGACTGCCGTCATTGTTACTTGGGTCAGTTTCCGACATCTGGCGAAAGCCCAGCTTCCTATGATTTTTATATTTTTGGGAATTTCTATCTTTTTAAGGAAAAAACATCCATAGAAAGTGGAACCTTCTATGATTTCCAAAGATGGACTAAGTTCCAGGTATTTCATACCACAATCTGAAAAAGCTGCGAATCTAATATGTTTTACAGACGGCGGAATGGTCAGTGTATCTTTAACACTGTAAGTTCCTTCGAAAGCGGCAAAACCGATGGTATCCACCGAATTTCCGATATTGATTGTTCTAATAAACCTACATTTATAGAAAGCTTTATCCTTGATGGTTTTTACCGAATTGTCAATGGTAAGGTTTTGTAGGAAGCTCACGTACAGCGTGTCGAAGCCAACAGTGCTAAAAGCCTCCTCGCCGATGATTTTTCCTCGAACCGTTACATCTCTAAGTCTGCAGCATCCCATAAAAGCGGCTACACCTATCTCAAGCTCGTCGTTTTCACTGAAAGTCAGCTCTTCCATATCCCCACATTCAAGAAAAGCCTTTGCACCGATATTCTTTACCGTATTGTTGATGTGTACACTAGGAATTGACGAACATCTGCTGAACGCAAAATTTCCGATATCTTCTGCGATAATAGATAGATCGCTTTCCAGTGACAAGCATCCTGAAAAAGCACTTTCTTCAATATATTCCGCCACACTAACATCTGCCGTCAGTAGAGAATCACATCCCGCGAAAGCCGATCTTTCTATATGTTTCAATCCGGTAAAGGCTGTTCTAAGTTTTGCACAATCTTTAAAAGCCTCCCTTCCAACGCGTCTTACTTTTAGCGTACCGCCAATGGTTTCGAGAGACGGGCTAAGCAAGAAAGCTTGCTTTGCGATGGAGTCAACAGATGTAACGCCCTCTATATTCTTTAATTTCGGACAAAAAGCGAAAGCCTCTTCCCCGATATACTCTACCGCATCGTTTAGGGTTACGGTTTTAAGTTCCGGATTGTGTCTAAAAGTTTCTCTTTCAATATACTTTACCGACGGGGCATTTACTGTTTGAAGTTTTGCACCTCCAATAGCACTGAGTCTTTCCACCGNNACCGTATAGTTAACGGTCTCATATGTCCAAATGATATCTTCAACCGCTCCACTTGGTGTGTATATTAATTTTTCTATTACTTTCCAAGTAATATTGATATTTCTTGGGAAACTGATATGTCCTGAAACGTCCTTGGATTTAGGATATCCTATAGCGATGTGTGTACCATCTTCACAGTCTATCGGATGGAACATTGCATTACCTCTAACAACACACGTTCCGGTATAATGATCGCCTGCTAATTCTTCACCATCATTATAATAACGCGTACCTATCCAGCTATCATCCATGTAGCCTTGTGCCACTGCTCTTCCCATGCAGGCAAAAAGCAGGATTGTCAGAATAAAAATAGATTTTGTTTTCATAATAATTTACCTGTTGATATATTTTCTTCCGTTTTTAATAACAATACCCTTGTAGTGCTCATCCACCTCCTCTCCCAGAATATTGTAGATGGTGCCATTGGTAGAATGGCTATCCATTATTGGACTGATGCCGGTAGAAGAATTGACGGTCCAGCCTGCCGGTACGCGTGATGAATTCCTCTCAGAGACATCCAAGGCCTCGGAACAGACAAAAGTACCTTCGGCCGATACGCCTTCCAGCCATTCTTCGGTGGAATCAAGGATTTCTTCCCATTCATTTTCGAATTTGTACCAATCAGTAAAGTGTACTTTTATGTAATTCAGCTTTTCACAGCCGTAGAACATTTCCTTGTAACACGTTTCTGCCAAGGTAGCGGCAGGCAGCTCAGGTGCGGTAATCAGTTCGGTACAGCCGCGGAACATCATGTAATAGCAGCTTATCTTCATGGTTGTAGCCGGCAAAGCAGGTGCTGTTTTCAATCCCGAGCCAAAAAACATGGCTTCATAACACCAATCTGCCAATGTAGTGGCAGGCAGTGTGGGTGGTGTTTCTAAAGCTGTACAGCCGTTGAACATTCCACAATAGCATCCTTCATCCAAGTTCATTGCCGGCAGTGCGGGTGCAGTGGTCAAGTTGATGCATCCTTCAAACATTGTGTCATAGCAGTGCAAAGCCATTTGGGTTGCCGGCAATTTCGGTGCGGTGGTCAACCCCGTACAACCTGCGAACATGCTGCCATAGCAGTACATTGCCAATTTGGTTGCCGGCAGTGCGGGTGTTGCTGTCAATCCTGTACAACCTGCGAACATGCCGGAGTAGCATCCATCTGCCAGCGTGGTAACAGGCAGTTCGGGCGTAGCTGTCAGTCCTGTACAATCTGCAAACATACCGCAATAACATGCCTCAGCTAAGATGGTGGCAGGCAGCTCGGGTGCAGAAGTTAACTTTGTGCAGCCTTTGAACATTCTTTCGTAACAGCTCTCTGCCAGTGTGGTAACAGGTAGTGTGGAAGCTGTGGTCAGTTCGGTGCACTCTTGGAACATTCCCCAGTAGCATCTTTTAGCTAAAGTGGTGGTGGGCAATGTAGGCACAGTGGTCAGTCCGGTGCAGCCGTTGAACATATTAAAATAACACCCTTCCGCCATAATGGTGGCAGGTAAGTTAGGTAGCGACGATAATCCCGTACAACCTTGGAACATTCCATCGTAGCAGTAATCTGCCAGCGTTTCAGCAGGCAGCGTAGGAGCATTGGTAAGTGCTTTACAGCCCATGAACATATTCGAGTAGCAGTATGGTGCCAGGGTAGTGGCAGGCAGTTCGGGTGCCGTAGTCAGGTTGGCTTGACAACCGGAACCGGTAAATAGAAAGCGGAAACAATACTCCTTACCTGCTAACGAAGTGGTTGGGGCATCGCCATCGGTAAGTGTCATGATATTGCCCGAAGCACTTATTTTGCCATACATATTAAATTGAACAAACTGCCATTCCCCGGCTGCTTTATAATCACCCTTAAAATAAACTTTATCGCCTATCGCTTCGAGTGTAATTTTCGCTCCGAGCGTGTAGTCCTCCCAGTTGCCGTCACCTTTTTTGATTTGGATTTGGAAATCGGGAGTTGGTAAATTTATTCCCCTTAACTCTACAGTAGAATTCGCTTGATCGGCGGTAAAACAGAGATAATCCACTTGGGCATGTAAGCCACTTGCTCCTATCATCAGCAGGAGCGTCAGGCATANNTGGGCAGTAGGATTAATGATTATTTATTTGTTCATTCATATTTTATCTAAAAGTTTTATTGCTTTTCATCTTTCATCTTCTGACTACAGACTACACACTATTTTACTTCTTAACTATCTTTATCACACTTCCCCTTTCACCTGTTTCCACACGTACCATATAGATACCGGCAGCCAGATGAGTGAGGTTAATTTCACTTATGTTTTCGCCTGCGGCCTGGGCTACTACTGTGCCGCCCATACTATAAATACGGATAGCGGTAACTGCTTCCTCTGCTTTTATGTGCAGGATGTTTTGTACAGGATTAAAATAAAGGCTGATGGTGTAAGTGTTCAATTTATCTATACCTGTACCCGGTTCTTTCAAGGTCGCTGTCGTGTCTGTATCGGCTACAGTTGCTTCGTAATCTGCATCTCCCACTGTAAAGGCATAGTTTTCATTGGGCAACCAGAGGTAGAGTTTGCCATCGTTGTCGGCAAAGAGGTCATTTACACCGTAGGTGCCGAGTGATATAACCGCGGTAGGAGCATTGGGGGTAAGTTCCGGTACTGTTACACACCAGACACGATTTGTACCGTTAGTGGGATCATCTGCTGCATAGCCGCCATCAATGCGGATAGAGCCACCGGTAAAGGTGCTTGTGCCGGAAACGTTCGGTGTTGTGCCGCCGCCATCTGCATTGTTAACACCGCCGCCGATGCCGGGACCGCCGTTTTCACCACCAATTGCAAAGACTGTTCCACCGGAGATGGAAAGTGTTGCACCCTCGCCGGCTATGTCGCACCAGTGACCGCCGCCACCAATACCGGCAGCACCACGTCCGCCGGTCGCCGTAACGCGTCCGCCGGAGATTATCACTGTTCCGCCCGGATCGCTGTCGCCGCCACCTATTCCGGCACTCAACTCACCGCCGGTTGCCGTAACTGTTCCGCCGGAGATGGTAACCGTTCCGACATCATGCCCAGATGCGAAAGCATAACCACCAGTGCCAATACCGGCAGCAAAGCCGCCGCCGGTTGCCGTAACCGTTCCGCCGGAGATGTTTATTGTGCCTGCTCCGGCATGGTTGCCACCGCCGATGCCGGAAGAGAAGTACCCGCCACCAAGGGCATTTACAATACCGCTATTAATATTTATCGTACCTGCGTTCTCTTGAATGGAACCACCAATACCGGCAGCATTATAACCGCTCGTTGCAGTTAGTGATCCCGTTATGTCGCCCGGTGCATGATCAATGGTGATAGTTCGTCCTGCAACAACTTCAAGCCCTGCACGGTTGGAGCCGGAGGTAAGCGTATTTGTTCCCTCAAGGAAAAGAGAAACAACGGCGAGTGTATCTAGTGTGAAGACACACTGTCCACTGCCTGTTGCACTGAGCGTCAGATTTGAAAGTGTAATCCGGTTGGATACGCCCTCCGGTACAACTACGCGTACGCTGCCGTTTAATAAGTTGGCTCCTGAAAGCGTAAAGGGTCCTGCACCGCTAAGCTTCAACGTGAAAGTAGATGCGTCATAACTCCACCCTTCAGCCGGATCGTCCGGACCAAATGCGACATCTTTACCGTTGACAAATACACCTGTACTGCCAACGCCATCCTGAAGTTTCACTGTGCATTCGCGTCCGTTTGCCGTGAATGTGTAGGTACCGTCCGACAGCCACAAGAAGATGGCACCGGTTTCATCGGCTAATATATCGTTTACGCCATAGTCTGCTAAGCCTGTGATTACGACCGCTTCGTCAGGCTCAAAGCCTGTTACAACTGCGCAGCCTACTTGCTTCGTGCCATTTGTGGGTGCAGAGGTAATGGAGAAGTTGGCAAGACGAATAGAGCCGCCGGTAAAGGTGTTTGTTCCGGTAACTTCACCTCTACTGCCCGACCCAATATCCGCACCGTCTTCACTTTGTGCAAAGACGGTTCCACCGGAGATTACCACCGTACTGTCTGCACCTCTGTAGCCACCGCCGATACCTGCACCGCCGTTGCTCTGTGCAATGACCTTGCCGCCGGAGATTGTCACTATGTTATTTGTGAAACCGTTACCGCCGCCGATACCGGCACCACTATTACTCTGTGCGACTACATTCCCACCGGAGATTGTAACCGCACTACCCGTAGAGCCGCTACCTCCGCCGATGCCGGCACCTCCATAATCGCCACCTGTGGCTGTAACTTGTCCACCCGAAATCTCAACTGTACCGTCTGTGACCGTACCCGTATTTTTATAATAAGCACCACCGCCGATGCCCGCACCGCCGTATTTACCGCCGATAGCAGTGAGTGAGCCGCCGGTGATGTTTACCGAACCTCCTGCTTGCTGCTTACCGCCACCTACGCCTGCTGCATATTCATCGCCTGTTGCTACGACTGTGCCGCCGGAGATGGACAGCGAACCGCCTGCACCTTGGTCCCCGCCACCAATGCCCGTACCATAGTAACCTGCCATGGCAGTGAGCGAGCCGCCGGAAACTATCACATTGCCGCCTGCGCCTTTGTAACCGCCGCCAACGCCTGCACTGGAGCTACCGCCGTTCGCTGTGATTGCACCGCCCTCAATGGTAATTGTGCCGGCAACAGCGTTTTTACCACCACCAATGCCTGCACCGAAGTAACCACCCGTTACGCTGAGCGTTGCCGCATCGTCGCCGGAGACATTATTTATAGAGAGTGTCCGTCCCGTTGCAATTTCGATACCGGCACGATTCTCGCCTGACCCAAGTGTGTTGTTACCCGTAATGAGAAGCGACACATTGGCATTCTCTCCAAGTGCAAAGGCACACTGCTCATTGTTTGCTGTCCGAAGTGTCAGGTTGGAGAGTGTGATTGTATCATTAAAGTCATCCGGAACAACTACGCATACGGCACCTGTTGCGTTGCCACCCGATAGTGTGAAAGGTCCCTCACCTGATAGTGTAAGTATATGGGTATCGGCATCATAGTTCCATGCAGCACCTCCCGTCGGTCCGAATGCAACTTCCTCGTCATTAACCGTTACGCCTGTGGGACCTGTACCGTCTTGAATCTTCACTGTGCAACTACGTCCATTTGCATTAAATGTGTAGGTGCCATCCGGTAGCCACAAGTAGATACTGCCGTAGTTGTCGGCAAAAATATCATTCACGCCGTAATCCGAAAGCCCTTCAATCGTAACTGCTGCGTTAGCTTCGAAGCCTGACACAACCGCACAACCAACCGGGTTTACATTATTTGTGGGTGCCGGCAATGCGGACGATGCAGGAAGACAAATTGAGCCGCCGGTGAAAGTGTTCTCCGAGCCGTCGTTGCCGTTTTTC
>DDLZ01000101.1 GCA_002340405.1 Bacteroidales bacterium UBA2559 | reverse complement strand
AAACGCCGCTTCCCAGCCTCCGGACCGCACTCGAACTTACGCCTATACCATATATTGCCTTCGAAATTGAGCAACTGCTCGCTCTGGGTGTTCCAGTCTCCGGGCACATAAAGCGACGGAGCCGTATCAAAATTATACTCCACCAAATCCTCGGGATTGCGCGCTTTGGCATCCCTGAACCAACCGTTAGGATCTTCGTTCATACGGTAGTTGTAGTAACCAAGCTCATAGAGGTCAAGTATGTATTTCCATGTCCCGTCCAGATTTTGCAATTCCCGTCCCGGAACATTCTGAATAAGCGGAAAAATATTCCTGCTGTTTGTGGCTAAAGCCGATGCAGACACGGCAAATGCCATGCACGTCAAAAGAACAACTCTTCTCATATCATATAAATTTAATCTGTCGGTTTCAGGGAACCCGTTGCACGGAATTCATCCAGCTTTTTGAAGCAGTGTGCATCTATGATTTCAGACAGTCTACGGTCAAAATTATTACGCACATAACATTCGGATCCGAACATAAAGCACTCGCCGTTCTCGCGGGTGTAGGGTTGCCACTGAGGCAGACCTTCCACGCTTGGATTGCCGGTATAGGCAAAATTGGCCCATGACTGTGCCATATTATCGGCAAGACGCAAATCACTCTCCGAAGGGTTAGGCAGGTCACGGCCTGCGCGATGCAGGGTGTTGAAACAGAAATTCAGCTCCGCACCATGAGCCGACAGTTGTGTGGAGGGAGATTTCCAGATGAACATATAGGTATAGACCGGAGCCTTTTTTGAGGCCGATGCAGCATCGGCAGTTATGATAGTCTTGGGGCGGAACATCATATCGATCGAAGGCAGGTCTTGCGGCACATAGTCGGGCCAGGCTTTGGCAAACTCAGCCGCATAGGCATCGGTCATATCGCCGAATGTGGCACGAACGGCATCCTTAGCCTCGTCAAGCGTCATGTCGCGATTGTAGAAACCGCGCTGCAACTCGTTGAAAGTAGTTCCTATGATAAGAGGGATGTCGCTTGAGATAGATGAGAAATCGGGCTGAAAAGGCTGTTGCAGAAGCACATCGCCGTCAGGAGCAGGTCCGAATCCCCACATCATAGGCGTGCCCGGAGTACGGGTCCCTATGCTTGCAGCAAGGGCGCGCTGCCCGGCCTGATAGAGCCTGTCATACGGCACCTCTCTGATACGGTCCGGCTCATTATGAGGTATTCCTAGCTGATCCAGAACGGCCAGTCCCAGCTCCTCGGTCATGGCCTTAGTGTTTACATTCAGAATGGTTCCGCTCATGATTATCGCCTTGTGGTAGAGCCCCACAGCGTCGGGCATACACATTAGGGTCCCCACCTTGCCGCCGCCTCCGGACTCGCCGAATATGGTAACGTTATTGGGATCGCCCCCGAACTTTGCAATATTGTCACGCACCCACTCCAAAGCAGCTACCGCATCCATCATACCCACATTGCCCGAATATTTGTATTTGGGGTCACCAGTGGCCGACAGGTCCAGAAAACCTACAATATTCAGACGGTGGTTGAGACTTACCACCACTACATCCTTCTTGGCCAGGCCCATACCCGGATTCCAGGCCGATGTTCCGGAATCGAATCCGCCGCCGTGACACCAGAACATGACCGGCTTGCGGCCCTTGGTATCGGTGGTCCAGACGTTTAAAACGCAGCAGTCCTCCGAACTGCCCGGCTGGATACGGCCGCTCTGCAGCGACTGCGGACCCCATTGCGTACAGTCCAGCACACTGTCCCATTTCTCAACCGGCTGAGGGGGCATGCACCGCTCCGCCTTAGCATAGGGTATGCCCTTAAAGGCCATAGTACCCTCTTCATCAAATCCGCGCACACTTCCATTAGTGGTCTTTATCACATAGGGGTCAGCCGCCTGACAGCCTGTAAATAATATCGCCGCAATCGCAGCCAAAAAAAACTTTTTCATATTGTTAAATCATTTATATTCAAACACTTGAATCATTGTAGTTTGCGGTAACGGATCCTCTTGGGCTCCTGATATCCCAACTGTTTGACCTTGTACTCCTCGTACTCACTGTAGGAACCTTCGTAGAAGACCACACGGCTGTCCCCCTCGAATGAGAGAATATGTGTGCAAATACGGTCCAAGAACCAACGGTCGTGACTGATTATAACGGCACAGCCGGCAAAGTTATTCAGACCCTCCTCAAGGGCACGCAGGGTGTTCACGTCGATATCGTTGGTAGGCTCGTCTAGAAGCAGTACATTGCCCTCCTCCTTAAGTGCCATAGCCAGTTGCAGACGGTTACGCTCACCGCCGGACAGCGTGCCGCATTTCTTCTCCTGATCGGCTCCCGAAAAGTTGAAACGTCCCAGGTATGCGCGGGCGTTTACATCGCGACCGCCCAGACGAATAAGCTCATTACCGCCACTAACCACCTGATAGACGCTCTTTTCAGGGTCTATATCCTTATGCTGCTGGTCCACATATGCTATCTTTACGGACTCACCAATCTCGAAGGTACCCCTGTCAACCTTCTCCATTCCCATGATAAGGCGGAACAGCGTAGTCTTGCCCGCTCCGTTAGGTCCTATGACACCCACAATGCCGTTTGGCGGCAGAGAGAAGTTCAGGTCATCAAAAAGCAGCTTATCGCCGTATGCCTTCGCCACGCCCTTAGCCTCAATTACCTTGTTACCTAGACGCGGACCGTTGGGAATGAATATCTCAAGCCTCTCCTCCTTGGCCTTGACATCCTCATTCAGCAGTTGATCGTATGAGTTGAGTCGGGCCTTACCCTTGGCTTGACGGGCCTTGGGAGCCATACGTATCCACTCAAGCTCACGCTCCAATGTCTTGCGGCGCTTGGAGGCCTGTTTCTCCTCAAGTGCCAGACGCTGTGATTTCTGCTCCAGCCAACTTGAGTAGTTGCCTTTCCATGGAATACCCTCGCCGCGATCCAGCTCCAGGATCCAGCCGGCCACGTTGTCCAGAAAATAGCGGTCGTGCGTTACGGCTATTATAGTGCCGGGATACCGGTTCAGATGCTGTTCCAGCCAGTCTATGCTCTCGGCATCCAAATGGTTGGTAGGCTCATCCAGAAGCAGTATGTCAGGTTTCTGCAACAACAGACGGCACAATGCCACGCGGCGGCTCTCACCTCCCGAAAGCTGACCGGTCTTCTGGTCCTCAGGCGGACAGCGCAAGGCATCCATAGCCTGTTCCAGACGGTTATCTATGTTCCATGCATCGGTAGCATCAATAATATCCTGAAGCTCGGCCTGACGTGCCATAAGGGCATCCATCTTATCCGGATCCTCATAATATTCGGGAAGTCCGAACTTGTGGTTCACCTCATCGTACTCCTTAAGAGTGTCGTATATCTCCTGTACGCCCTCCATGACCACCTCTTTTACAGTCTTTTCGGGGTCCAGCTGCGGCTCCTGCGGCAGATAGCCCACGCTGTAGCCCGGTGAGAAGACGACCTGACCCTGATAGCTCTTTTCAACCCCTGCAATTATCTTGAGCAGGGTCGATTTACCCGAACCGTTCAGACCTATAATACCTATCTTTGCTCCATAGAAAAATGACAGGTATATATCTTTAAGTACCTGTTTGTTATTCTGGAAGGCCTTGCTTACGCCCACCATTGAAAAAATAATCTTCTTGTCGTCAGTTGTCTGTGCCATGTTGTTTTGAAAATCTATTACTCAAAAAATCAGTTACGAAGATAAAACAAATGTATTGTTTCAACAACTATAATCCTATACCGCCGGGACGGAAAAAATGGAAATCAAGGCAGATTATGAGAATAATCAGGTATTTTTGTAGAAATAACCTAAGAGTCTGTTCTGATTAGTTCTATGAAAATGCAGATCAGCGCTTTTGCCTGTCTAAAGCATCCATGACCGAAAAGCGGAAAGACCGGACGGGTCAGGTAAAAAAACTGATTAAAACAGATTTAATACGATTGAATATATAATGACTGAGATCAAGGAAATCTTCACCAAAAAGGAGAAGCAACGGTTTTTCAGGTTTCCCATTGACCTGTACCGTGATTGTGAATACTATGTCCCCACGCTCATAGGCGACGAAATGGACACTTTCAATCCTAAAAAGAACGGTGCATACAGCTATGCAGAAAGCCGTCTGTGGCTGGCATACCGGGAGGGAAAGATAGTCGGACGAATAGGTGCCATACTGAATCACGCCGCCAACAAAAAGGACAATGTCAAACAGTTGCGTTTTACCCGTTTTGATTTTATCGATGACTTTGAGGTCTCTAAGATGCTGTTCGATACAGCCGTTGCATGGGCAAGAGAGTTGGGTATGACCGAATTGGTCGGTCCGTTGGGATTCTCCAATCTGGATAAACAGGGCATGCTGATTGACGGATTCGACCAGGTGAATATGTACATTACGTTGTATAACTACCCCTACTATATAACCCATATGGAACGGCTGGGGCTGGTAAAGAAATGGGACTGGATTGAAATGAAAATCATAATTCCTGAAAAAAATCCCGAAAAGATAGAACAAATTGCTGCCATATCGGAAAAACGATACGGATACTCCAGCAAAAAATTTAAAAACATGAAGGAGGTCCGTCCTTACATACACGAGGCTATGGAGATAATCAACAGTGCATTTGCAAAACTACATGGAGTAGTCCCGTTGTCGGTAAAACAGATTAATAACATGGAAAAAATTCTAATGCTTGTAGGACGTCCCGAATACTGTCTGATGGTACAAAACAGAGAAGGTGAACTGGTAGGATTTGCATTTATGGCACCTTCAATAAGCCGTGGGATCAGAAGCAGCAATGGTAAATTGGGACTCTTCTCCATACTCAAAGTACTGAAGGATCTGAACGACCATCGTCACATAGATTTCTATCTGATAGGCATCAGACCGAACGACCAAAAAAAAGGAGTCGCAGGTATCATTCTGCGTGATGGATTTAATGCTGCAACTCCACATGGAGGTATTGACTGTCAAACCGGCCCCATGCTTGAGGACAACGCCAACGTACAAAACACATGGAAACATTATGAGCATTATATCCTGCGGCGCCGTCGTTGCTGGAGTTACATGATTCCCGAAAAGTAAACACAAGCTATGAAAAAAATACTCGTGATAAACGGTCCCAACCTGAATATGTTGGGGATAAGGGAGCCCGGAATATACGGAGAGCTGAATTATGACTCCCTTGTGGAATTCATACGTGAAAAAGCCGATGCATTAGGCCTGGAGACCGACTGTTTCCAGTCCAACTGCGAAGGCGCCATCGTAGAACGCATACAGCAGGCATACAAAAAGTACGATGCCATTATCATTAACCCCGCAGCCTATACCCACACCAGTATAGCCATACTCGATGCACTCAAAGCCGTGGGACTTCCTACAGTCGAAGTCCACCTAAGCGACATCGGCAGCCGCGAGGAGTTCCGGCGCATATCATACGTATCGCTGTACGCACTAAAGACGATCAAGGGAAAGGGTTTTGAAGGGTATGCCGATG
>DDLZ01000044.1:1633-12173 GCA_002340405.1 Bacteroidales bacterium UBA2559 | reverse complement strand
GGATGGCTACTGCCCATCCTGCCTCTGTCTGAATATTTTTTCAATATTCATGAGATTCTATTTTCTTGTTTGATAATTATAGCATCGCCACTTAAACCGCAACTACCTATTGTCGTTAACCAAATTTTTGAAGGCCTCACCGAAAATAAGGTATCCGGTATTGCCGGCAATCGTCCCTTCGTTCTGTCCCCACAGGAATGGCCAATCGTCATAGTTCTCAAAGTGATCGGGTCTGCGGAAAAGCAGGCCGGGAGCTACGTTTCCGGGTATGAACGAGAAATCGGCCCTGTTATTGCCATAGAATACCTCCTTAGGACGAGCCGCACCTACGGTTGCCACAAGCGAGTAGTTGTGGTAGGGATGGCAGCCATACATAAAGGCGGCAGCCTTATAGGCATAGCTCTTGTCGATAATATCGGGAAAGTAAAGGTTGGCAAAGCATGCAGTCGTGCCGAAATTGACCACAGCACCGCTACCGGCCCAGTTACCCTCACCTATAGGCACTCCATAAGGATTATTCTGATCGAACGTATCCATATACTCTTTAAACTTCTCAACGTAGGGACGGAGTTTCTCCTTGTATTCGCTGTCCATGTAAGGTATGGCATCCATGGCTGTACGGATAGTACCGCTTGCGCTGCGCTCCAGAGCAGGCCATATCTGCAACTCGAACTGGTCAAGGTATGACTGCTCGCCTGTCGATATATAAAGTTGCAAATTTGTAGCCATATTACCCATGCTTCTGGTTCTGCCTGCAGCGCCGGCACGTCCCTGATCACGGTTTGACATGAGCTCTGTTGCCTCGGCCATCAACCTTTTGGATTGAGTCAGGCAGCGCTTTGCAAGGTCATCGTTGTAACCGGTCAATACACGGCTGGCAGCGGCAAACATTGTGGCAGCATTGAAATCCTGACTGGGATTACGGTTGGTAAATGCCCACATATCATCGGGCGTGCCGCTTGACTTACCATCGGCCGACTTGGTATATTTTGGCAATCTCGGATCATAATGCAGACCGTCGGTAATAGTGGCCGCATCGCCTAAATGATGGTAGTTATCCAGAACCGAGTTGGAAAGAGTCTGGGACATAAAACCTATGATCTCGGCCTGGGCCAGAAGGTTCAGAACACCATGTTCAATGTACTGTAGAATGTCGGGCTTGCCGTCCGGACGGTGCAGGTCAACATATCTCTGCTCCTCACTTACGAAGGTCGCGTCACGCGTAGGCTTGAACAGTTCCCATGCCGCGACGAGATTCTGTACCACATTGATGTTGGAACCGGTCTCGATGTCAAAGTCGCCTGCATCAAAGAAACCGCCCACATTAAGTCCCGGTATAAGCTCTAACGGTTTATATTTTGTATTTGTATTGGGACCCTGTGAGTGCAGGTCAAAGTGGTCACTCTGAGGAGCCTGCAGGTAGCCCTCCTTAAACGGTTCGCCGTGCCAGATACGGTATGCCTCGTTTACGGTCACATGGTTCATGTGGATAGGTATCCAGACATCACTTGTGGCATCGGTAATCCAGTTATAGACCGAATTGTCAATAATAAAATTACCGGTCTTATTTTTCCCGTACTTTATAAAATAGACACCCGGCTCGGTGACTGTAGTGAAATCGAACTTCACATAATTGTACTTATAATATTCACCCCATACGTTGGTTTTGCCCGTATAGACCAACTTTTCGCTTCCGTCGTCGTTTACCTTGTAGATTGAAGCTTTAGATAGAGGCTTGTCTATCTTGTCAAGCTCAATAACGGCTACCTTGGGTTGTGAAGGCACATAACCGACCTGAGAGAATCCGATGTTAGGTTCCCTTATCCAACCGGGGACCGAATGCGGCTCAACTATCCATGTGACCACCTTACCCGTTTTTCCGGCAGGAAGCAGACTGCGCAATACGAACCATCCGTTCTGGGCAATCATACGGCCGTCATAAAGCTCCAGAAGAGCGTCATCCGATGTTATCTTTATCATACGCTCCGGAGCATCGGGAGCAATCAGTATGTTGTGACCCGTCTCCAGCGGCAGCGGATCGACAAACATATCAGTACCGCGGTCATCATAGGTTCTGAAACCCTTAAACTGCCTGGGTTTCTCGCTGTTGGGAAGAACTTCGGTGTCGCTCACGGCATAGCGCGGGAAACGGTTGGGACGACCATCCATGAAATAGGTCTTGCCCCAGTACTGTGACGGCAGGAACTCCAGATTGAATCCGGCTTTACCGGCAAGAAATTCAGGCACCGGTTCGTCCAGCCATACGGCTATCTCGACAGCGCCGCCTATACCGGTAACAACGACACGTGAATCAAAGTCGTAATCGTTGTAACGCATGGTAACCTCAATCGAATTGTTCTCTACATCGACCGTGCGTGATGGCGAAGCGGGAACAAGATCCCACTGCTCAGGTGTCTTGGACAGACGTACGGCGCCGCCCTGGACTGTCCTCACTCCGTGATGTATAATCTCTATACCCGAGTTCTTTTCATCATTGAACCCGCCGGAAAAAGTATTGCTGAAGACCAAGACATTGACACCCCGATCCTCAAAATACTCCTTGTCATTCAACTTAAGCTCTGTTACCGGCGTCTTACTGCATGCAGCACAAAATAATACCGGCAAAATAATTAAGGAGAATTTTTTCATAAGACATGTAAGATTAGAATTGACTGTTACCAACTATAATATAGTGACGAAAATACAGACTATTTCCGTCATTTCAAAAAGATTACAAAAAAAATTCAGTTTTCTGCATCATTAACCTCATCGCCAGGTAAATCTGACCCGGGCCAATTCGCGACCATCATTAAGGGCCGTGATGCTGTGCATTGACGTTTTGTTCTCCAGATGGGTGCTGACCCCTATCTTCTCGCCAAACAGTCCCTCTTTCTTAAAATTTATCAGCATACTTGCCGGTTCGTGGCTCAAACGAAAATCAGGTTCCAGACTCTCACTTGCCCAAAGCGGATAGATAGCATTGTTGACGTGATTGTTGCGGTCAATGTCATCGTACCTTACCAAAAACTTCTCGCTATAGTCTTCGCTTTCAATTGCAGGAAGTTTTGGGAAACGGTTACCGGAAATGACCTTCTCGCGGATGGGCTCATACTCGGGCAAATATCTGCGCAGTTGAACGGGGCGCCGTGAGGCAAAATCTATGACTATCCACTGGCTGGCAGCCCTTATTATGCGTTTTCCTTCAGAGTTCCACACCTCAAATTCACGCTCGGTATAGAGGGCCGATTCGTCGGACGGCCAACTTTTCAGAGTTATCTCATCCTGAAGATCAGGCATATAGTCTATCTGCACATTCATAGCCATAAGCACCCACGCTTTGCCTACGGTACGCAGATGTTCATAACCAATACCAATGTCATTCGCGCTATCGTCGGCTATATCCTGAAGCATATTGAGTAATGTGCGCAGTCTTAACTTGTCCTTACAATCACATTCGAAATTCTTGATCACATATTTGTGAACCATTTTTTCAATCTGAATCATCACCTCAACTCTTTTTTGCATGCGAAATTAATATTTTTTCGTTACATTTGTGAACTCTGACAAATTATAAACAATTTCCCAATGAAAGTAGTTCTTATTAGACACACATCGGTTGACGTAATACCCGGAACATGCTACGGACAGACCGATGTCCCGTTGACCGACACATTTCCGGCCGAAGCTGCTGTAGTGCGCAACGCCATTCCCGACATCCGGTTCGACGTTGTCTGCAGCAGCCCGCTCACACGTTGCCGCAGACTTGCCGAATTCTGCGGCTATCCCGAGCCGCTTATGGATGACCGTATAAAAGAACTCAACTTCGGTGATTGGGAAATGATGATGTATGACGAAATTGATGACCCCAATATTAAAAATTGGCACACCCATTTTGTCGATACCCCTATCCCCGGCGGAGAATCATTCAGGGACATCTATAACCGCGTCTCCTCGTTTCTGGACAGCCTGAAAGAGAGCGGAGCAAAGAACGTACTCATATTCGCTCACGGCGGAGTGCTGGCCTGCGCTCAAGTCTATGCCGGCCATACCAAATTGAAAAACATCTTTGATGGACTTATACCCTTCGGCGGAATGATAGAGATCAATGTTTAAACGCCGATAAACTTATTTAAATCAACTGCGGATTTTTTTTAAGAGAGATGTCAGAGCTTCATCGCGCCGGCGTTCAAATTGTGCGGCCTGCGGGGTGCCGGGGTTGAGCAGACGGTGCTGCATCATAGAGCGTACATTCTCTGCTTCGGCCAATAGCGGACGGTCGCTGTCGGAGAGCGCCCACTCCATAAACTTACCGAATATATAATTGGCCGCAAGCTGTGAAGGATGCATCATATCATCGGCATAAAAACGGTAGTCGCGCAACTCGTCCATCATTATTTCGTAGGCGGGAAAATAGTGTGCGTTGGGGTAACGGGAGACCAACTTTTCTATACCTAAATGCAGGGTTGCCTTGCTCAGTTGGTTGGCATGCGGCCCATCGGCCAGATGCCGCACGGGACTCACCGTAAATACCCACTGTCTGTCAGGACGTGCAGCCACATATTGGCTCAGCATGTCATAGACCCGGTCCACATCAATCATAGTCCGCTCAAAGCGCTCCTGAGGCAGCTTATGACAGTTTGACACCGGCTGACCGCTCTCTCTGTCGGTGTAGATAAATGCGGTGCCGAGCGTCACTACCACCCAGCCTTTGCGGTAATAGAACTCCGAACCCTCGGCCAGCGCACGGTTGGCATCGTCGAGAAACTCTTCGGGCGTGGACCGGCAGAAACTGCCGTGATGATGGAACGAGCAGTAGCCGTCCGGAGTCTCTATAACATCTTCGGGAACAAAAGAGCATCCGTAAGAATTTATACCGTACCCCTCCAACAGGCCCAGACATTGGGCTACCGAACAGGGGTTGAAGAGCACTCCGAACGGGTTTGTTAAGGTGTCAAAATAGAGCTCCTCACAGCGGCGGCCCATTTCATCGGCAAAACAGGAGCCTATAAAGAGTATGCTGTCCCTATAGGAAAACCTCTTTTCAAGCGGCCCGATCTCAACAGGTGTATTCAGTTTCAGCATAGATCAATTAAAATAACGAAAATAAACCGTCCGAATTAATACCATCGGGGTTAAAACTTGCGGAATCAGAACCGTCCGGATCAATACCCGTCCGGATTCTTACACTGCCAGTTCCAGCTGTCCCGAACCATCTCCTCCAGTCCGAACTCCGCCTTCCAACCCAGTTCGCGCCATGCCTTTGAAGGGTCGCTGTAGCAGGTTGCAATATCGCCCGGGCGGCGGGGCTTGATGCTGTAGGGCACCTTCACCTTGTTCACCTTCTCGAATGTATTTATCACATCCAGAACCGAATAGCCCTGTCCGGTGCCCAGATTATAGATTGTAAGACCCAACTTGTTTGTAATGGCTTTCAAGGCGCTCACATGTCCGCGTGCCAGGTCAACCACATGGATATAGTCACGCACACCCGTACCGTCGGGGGTATCGTAATCATTGCCGAAAACGCCAAGTTCGGCGCGCTTTCCAATCGCTACCTGGGTCAGGTAGGGCATGAGATTGTTGGGAATACCGTTGGGATCTTCGCCTATCAGCCCGCTTGGATGCGCACCTATCGGGTTGAAGTATCGCAAAAGCACCACGTTCCACTCCGGATCGGCTTTATGAATATCGGTCAGGATCTGCTCCAGCATACTCTTGGTCCAGCCGTAGGGGTTGGTACATTTCCCTTTGGGGCACTCCTCGGTAATGGGAATTACTTCAGGATTCCCGTAAACCGTTGCACTCGACGAAAATATCATATTCTTAACCCCATGCTCACGCATTGCCTGAACCAGAGTCAGAGTACCTGTTATGTTGTTCTCGTAATACTCAACCGGCTTTAAGACCGATTCTCCCACCGCCTTCAACCCCGCAAAATGTATGCAGGCATCGAACCTATACTGCTTAAACACCTTGTCCAGTCCCGCCCGGTCGCGTACATCAACTTGGTGNNGCCCGTTGCAGACTCTCTCTGCCGGAGTTGCTGAGATTGTCAACCACAACGGCGGTATGACCCGCCTTATAGAGTTCAATAATGGTGTGCGAGCCTATAAATCCGGCACCTCCGGTGACAAGTATATTCATCTATTATTCTTTTCCTATTTTCCTATTTTTTTCTGCAAGAGGTTCCGCCGATGGAATAATTCTCTTCGGCCAGCTTGAGCAGATACTGTCCGTACTGATTCTTAATCATAGGTTGCGCCAGCTCCTTGAGCTTGTCGGCATCAATCCATCCGTGACGGTAGGCAATGGCCTCCAGACAACCTATCTTCAGTCCCTGACGTTTCTCCAGCACCTCCACAAAGGTCGATGCCTCGCTAAGCGAATCGTGCGTGCCGGTATCAAGCCATGCAAATCCGCGTCCCAGCAACTGTACTTTGAGCTCTCCGTCACCGAGGAAATGCTGGTTAACGGTGGTTATCTCCAGTTCACCGCGAGCCGACGGCTTGATCTCCTGCGCCACCCTGACCACCTTGTTGGGGTAGAAATAGAGTCCTACCACCGCATAGTTGCTCCTGGGTTTGGCAGGCTTCTCTTCTATTGAAAGGCAGTTGCCGGCATCATCAAACTCGGCTACACCGTAACGCTCCGGATCACTCACCCAGTATCCGAAGACGGTAGCCTTGCCCTCCTCTTCGGCGGTACGCACAGCCTCCCTGAGTTTGGCCGTGAAACCGCTGCCGTAGAAAATATTATCCCCAAGTACCATACATGCGCAGTCATCGCCAATAAACTCCCTGCCTATTATGAAAGCCTGCGCCAGACCGTCGGGACTGGGCTGTTCGGCATATGCAAAACTCACCCCAAAGTCCGACCCGTCGCCAAGCAGACGCCTTAATCCCGGCAGATCCTGAGGAGTGGATATGATAAGTATCTCCCGTATGCCCGCAAGCATTAGTGCGCTTATGGGGTAATATACCATCGGCTTGTCATAAACGGGAAGCAGTTGCTTACTTACCCCTTTGGTAATGGGGAAAAGGCGCGTTCCGCTGCCGCCGGCCAAAACAATTCCTTTCATTTTTCTTCTTTCTTCTCTTTTTTATTCTGATAATTTAATCGATATTCTTCTTGTCAACCGTCCAGTCGGGGCGTGACGCCAGACCGCAGGGACTGCCCGTGAACATGGCACCGGCCTCTTTATCGCCCTTGAGCTGCCACTGCAGCCATGCCAAAGCCACAACCGAAAACTCGCCGCCGTGAAGCTGTCCGTATGTACCTCCGTGACCCACAGGATAGTTGGCTGCAAAAACCGGAACATGATTTATACGGTTGAAGTCATCCATACCGTTTTCGTAAGCTATGTCCGATGGTCCGCCAAGCAGATAGAGAGTCGGAGTATGTATCTTATTGAGGTCCTCCTTAGCGGGCATAGGCATATTGGGTACCGCCGCGCCGGGATTGATGAACGAGCCGCTGTTACATATCATTATAGTCTTAAGACGCTCATCGGCGCAGTTCGCAAGAGTCTGCAAGCCGCCGCACGACATACCTGCCGCAGCAATATTATTGACGTCCAGCTTGCCGTAGTAGGGACTCTCTTTATCGGAGTTACGGGCGATCGCCCATTCCAGACCCTCTATCTGCTGCTCGGCCCTTGACATTGCACCTCTGTAACGCTCTCCCTCGGCAGGCCAGTAACCTATGGCCACCACCATAAATCCGTGCGATGCTATCTCACTTAAAAAGTTCTGATGCTCCCAGGGCGAGTTGGTGCAGGCGCCGTTACCCCATACCAGAATGGGAAGCGGATTCTTCTTTGAGAACGCACTCAAATCGGCCGGACGGAAAATAGTCTGGGCCTCAATGCTCGGTTCGGTAACCATAATGGCCTTGTAAGGGCCTGAACCGCCATCCTCAACAACCCGGTTGTCCGTATAGGTCTCAGCTACCTGAGCCTTACAACCTAAAATCATAAACACGGCAAACATGGCCGCAAAAAACGAAAATCTCTTCATATTTATCAAAGTGTAAAGTTAGTCAAATTTTTTCGCAATAGTAAGTACACCTGCCGAAAGAGAGGGCACCTCCAGCACAATATCGTTACCGCTCGGCTTCAGAGAGCTTCTCTTCAGAGCCACGGCATCCTTCTGCTCCATACTGTTGGCCACCGTAAGTGAGCCCGGAGCATAGTACTCGAACTCAGCGCCCTCTATTGCCGGCCAATCGCCTTTAATGCGCAGTGTGGCAGCCTCGTTGGTGGGATTGACCACCTTGACAATGACATTGGCCCCATTCTCCGAGAGCGTGGTGCTGATGCTCAAATTGCCTGTTTCGCCGGTATATGCAAGTCTGTATTTGGAGAAATGGTTATACCAGAGCTCCGTAACCTGACAGTTGGGCGCCTTAAACAGATCCTTGTAGTCAAAGTTGATGAAGGCGTTGTTCCAGTCGGGAGCATCGGTGCGGCGTATGAAGAGCGCAGCAGCGCCCATAGCCACGATGTCACGCGCCTCGCAAACATTCAGGAAACCGCCCGCAAAGAGACCGGTACGCCAGTCTATGCTGTTCAGGTTCCATTCCGATATGAATAGTTTTATGTTTGGATTGGGACTCTTGGCTATCATCTGCGCATAGCGGTCATATTGCTGTCCCAGACGTGCCGGACCGGTAGCGTAACCGCCCTGCTGCTCGTAGTGGTGCAGGCTCATATAATCAAAATAGCTGCCGCTCCGGTTTATGAACTCCTCGTCCTCCTGGAATCCGCCGCAGGCAATGATCTTGATCGAGGGGTCTATCTTGCGCATCTCCGTACTGAACTTGCGTACGGCAGCCTCGTACTTGACTATGCCCATCTCCCACATCTCGTTGTCAATCTCCCAGTATTTCACATTGTACGGCGCCGGATGTCCGTTGGCCGCACGCTTGGCACCCCACTCTCCGGTGGCAGGCTCATTGCAATAGCGCAGCCAGTCAAGAGCATCCTGCAATATGCCTTCGTGCTCGCTCTCCGGACGGTCAAAGCCCACTCTTACCACAATGACAGGCTCGGAATTGATCTCCCGACAAAAACGTATGAATTCATCGGTACCGAAACAGTTCTGGTCATAGTCCATCCACATCCAGTGAGGCCAGCGTATCCGCTCCTCCTGCGGACCTATTCCCCATTTCCAGTTGTACTGGGCCACATAGCCGCCGCCGGGCCATCTAAGGCAGGTGGGATGAAGCTCCTTTACAGCCTGCAGAATATCGGGACGGAATCCTCCTGCATCCAGTCCCCTTTGGGTTGACATGGTAGCCTGATCAATCTGTATGGCTCCCTCCTGTACGCAAATCGCAAAATCGGCAGGGCCTACATAAGATTCCGATTCAAGGGTGAAGTCATACTTCTTCCACTCTTTCGTAACAGGTCCCAACAGTTTAAATGCCACAAACGAGCCATCCTCCCTGCGAAGCGCCACAGAAAGACGGCCGTCGCCCTTGGCATATACCGAACCGACAAACTTTTCACCCCTGACCACGTTCTGAGGCCCCTGGAATACGCCGCTTCTCTCGGCGCCGGACTCAATCCGCTGCGAATAGTCCATATTGACCGCATCGCCCTTGACAAGGCTGAATTTACCCGGGCCGAAACCTGTCCACTGCTGTGCCACATCGGGAATCTGCACATCCTTGGGAGTTCCCTCGAAATAGACTCTCCTGCCGTTGGCCGATGTGACCCGGATGTTCCGATACAGTGCCTCCGTATAGTTGACCCAGAAGACAAGGTCGTTTTTTCCCGACTTTTCAAGCTCATTGTATGAAAGGACCTCCTTGTCGTCCCAGTAAACCTTAACAGTATTGCCGTTACAGCTTATGCGCAACTTGTGCCAATCTCTCTCCTCGTTGACCTGCGACTTGTCGGCGGCAGCCGTTACCAGCGGTTCAAACGTTGAGACACGGCGGGTACGGCCTCCGACTCCGGCTTCCCGTTCCGCCATGACGGAGATACTGAAATTAGCCGTGGAAGTCTGAGCCTGCACCGCCTGACGCGCTCTGGCTTCATCGGCAGCGGCTATCTGCGACTCGGTCTGTGCCGGAGTAAAGGTGCGTGTCTCGTAGTATGGGTCATGTATGCGGAAATAGTAGGGCGCCCCGTCCTCCTTGTTGCGGAATGCAAAACGGATATCCATCAGTCCGCCGCTCCATGCCCGGCGCGCCAACTTGAAAGAGCGCCAGTTCACCTCCATAGTGATCTCATAATCATCGGAACCTATCTCTGTGATTGACAACGGCTGCTCGTAACGGGTAGGCGAATGAAGCACCCCCTCATCATCCATGAACCAGCCGTCAAAATAGCCGTCGCGCGGCGGGATGCCGGGAAAGTGCTCCGGTTCGAACGAACGTTCGTAAATCAACTCCTGCCACACTCCGTTGTTGGCCGAAAAGTAGATGTGTTCGAACAGCTGGCCATACAGCATCTCGTCAATGATACCGCTTGGACGGCCGCTCTCCACATTTATCTCATACTGCTGCTGTGCTCCGGCAGCGATACAAACGGCTA
>DDLZ01000044.1:0-1380 GCA_002340405.1 Bacteroidales bacterium UBA2559 | reverse complement strand
TGATCTCGGCGGCTTCAATGAGAAACTCACCCACACTCAGCCGGGAGAACCAGTTGGTACACTTTCCCACATAGACCTTAGTCTCCGTGGCCTGTGAGCCGTATCTGTCATTCCACTCTCCCAATCGTTTGCCTGTATAGTAGCCGTCCCAAAAGCCGCGGTTGAAGACCGTAGCTAGACGTCTGTCCCAATCATCTTTTTTCTCATCGGTAAACTCACCCTTCAGCCAGGCGTCTATAGCCTCCGAATAGCACTCGGTCACGGTACGCACATATTCTGGTCCCCGGGCGCGCCCCTCAATCTTGAAGACTCTCACTCCGGCCTCAATCATACGGTCCATGAAACGGATTGTCTTCAAATCCTTAGGCGACATTATATACTGGTTTTCCACTGCCAGCTCAATATCGCTCTCACGGTCCTTTACTATGTATCCCCTGCGGCACACCTGCATACAGGCTCCGCGGTTTGCGCTGGCTCCGAGTTCATTGAGACTGAGATAGCACTTTCCGCTTATTGCCATGCACAAGGCTCCGTGACAAAACATCTCAATCCGCACCTGCTCTCCCGACGGCCCGCATATATTCTCTTCCCTTATCCGGCGGTATATTTCGGCCACCTGCTCCAGATTCAGTTCACGCGCCAGTACCACCACATCGGCAAACTGCGCATAAAACTTCAGTGCCTCGAAGTTGCTCACGTTGAGCTGCGTGGAGATATGCACCTCCATTCCCACCTCCCGGCAGTAGGCCATTACGGCTATGTCGCTCGCAATTACGGCCGATATTCGCGCCTCCAAAGCAGCATCGACTATCTCACGGATAAGCGGAATATCCTCATCGTACATGACCGTATTCAGGGTCAGATAGCTCTTTACGCCGCGTCTTTCACAATCCTCCGCAATCTGCCTCAGATCATCCACTGTAAACCGGCTGGCGCTGCGGGAGCGCATATTCAGACTCTCCACCCCGAAATAGATGGAGCCGGCACCGGCTTGAAATGCCGCTGCAAGCGATTCCCATGATCCTGCCGGGGACATTATTTCAAAATCCTCCCTCTTCATGCCTTCCCCCATTGTGAACTTATCCTGTCCAAAACTCCAAACAGCTCATCCGCCGTTTCGGCCCTCAACATCTCTATGCGTGTGCGACGGAAGTTCTCCAGCCCCTTGAAGAGAGGGGTGGAGGCCAGATGCCGCCTCATATGTATAATTCCCCTGCGTTCGTCAAGGCGGGCTATGCTCTCCCGGATCTGCTGTTTCAGTACATCCATCTTCCACTCAAATCCCGGATCGGGCCACTTTTCACCCGTTTCAAGATAATGCTTTATTTCACGGAAAATCCATGGCCTCCCGAAACTCGCGCGTCCTACCATTACGGCATC
>DDLZ01000064.1:8225-9205 GCA_002340405.1 Bacteroidales bacterium UBA2559 | reverse complement strand
AACATATGAAGCCATTGAATCAATATCTTTTAAAGAATTTTGAGAGAGCTACTCTTGAACAGTTAGCTGATGAATATCGCAAAAAAGGTTTTACTGTAAAAAGAGAAGTCAGAATTGGACCCTATCGAGTTGATCTTGTTGCCTCTAAAGGAGATGAGAACGTGTATGTTGAGTTGAAAACTCATAGGGAAAGTCCCGATGCGAAACGAAGGATTAAAGAGATGGCTGACTTTTTTAAGAATATTCCTAATGCAAAATTCATTGTTGTAGTCTCACGTATTCCTGAATTCAAGAAGATAGAGTTTGATGATATTGAACAAATCCTGACAGATTACTTCATCTTGAATTTTCCATCTGTACTAGATGAATTATCAACGCATACTATGATAGATGAAGTTCATGATGTTAGCATTAGCGAGATTAACATTCAAAATGGTGAGCTGGATATAGAATGTACCGGTATGGTAGGCGTAACCCTACAGTATGGCTCAGACTCTGATCAAGAACTAGGCGATGAGCCTATATATATGTCTTTCCCGTTTAAATTTAAGGGAGTAATCGGTTATGATGGGAAGAATTACAACGTAGAAGACTGTAATGAATTAGAGATAGACACAGATGCGTATTATGAATAAAAGCAACAAAGGCTGAACTAAAACGCTTGATAATAAATCATTTCTGCGGTATGTAAGTATAATAAGCCTAGCTTAAGTTTTTCTTATTTAATAGTTTTAATTGGAGTTTGACAAAGCTCACAAGTACAGTCTTCTTTAGAAAAATGGCGAACGCCTACTACCTTTCCATGACGATTGTCAAATCTAGGCTTAATGCGGTTTAACAAGTCCGTTTCACCATTTTCCAAATAGCGACGCAGGGCCAAGGCGCAAAGGTCTGCTAATTGAATCATACCGGTAAGAGAAGAATCTACAAACAGAGGAGTCTCAATAATGTTCCTGATTTTAGTCCAGAATGTACCTTTT
>DDLZ01000064.1:0-8146 GCA_002340405.1 Bacteroidales bacterium UBA2559 | reverse complement strand
CCTTGCAGTTATGTTCAAATATCGTTCGCAAAAACAGTTGTCAATTTTTGACTTTCACACCGATTTTGAAAGCAAGCTCGATCCCGACAATCGCTGGGTAAAAATGGCCAAACTGCTTGACTGGGACAAGCTGGCCGAGGTTTACGCCAAAAGCTTCTCCTCCACCAAGGGAGCCGGGAGCATAGACGCCCGTGTTGTTATTGGAGCATTGATAATCAAACACATGGAGAAGAAAGACGACCGCGGGACCATCGAGGCCATTCAGGAAAACCCCTACATGCAGTACTTCCTGGGGTTCGATCACTTCAGGCATGAACCCGTGTTTGACCCGAGCCTTTTCGTGCATGTGCGCAAGCGCCTGGGCAATGAAGCGTTCGACGCGATGAACCGGGTCATCATCTCGGGAGCACTCGGGATTGAACACCAACAGGCGGATAACGAGCGAGTTGACGATAGCGAGAACCGCGGCGTTAGTCCTGAAGACACCTCGAGGTCGGACGTACGCGCGGAAAAACCCGCCACCAACCAAGGAAAGTTGCAATTGGACGCGACCGTTTGCGATGCTTATATCAAGTACCCGACGGACCTGAATCTATTGAACGAGAGCCGCGAGAAAGCCGAAGAATTACTCGACAAGCTTCTTAAAGTCCTTGCCATCAAGGAAAGACCCCGCACGTACCGCCGTGTTGCCCGTAAAGAATACCTGAACATCGCGAAGAAAAAGAAAAAAAGTAAGAACGAGATTCGCAAGGGCATCCGAAAGCAGCTGGGCTACTTGAAAAGAGACATCAATTACATTCATAATATACTGAACAACAGCCAATATGCTATAAACGTGTTTAACAAGCAAGAGCTGTTGTATTGGGAAACCATACAGGAACTCTACCGTCAGCAGGAACAAATGTACCGTACCCGCGCGAATAGTGTCGAGAAGCGCATCGTCTCCATTCATCAGCCTTTCATTCGTCCCGTCGTCCGCGGAAAGGACGGGAAAAAAGTGGAGTTCGGTTCCAAGATCAACATCAGCCTGACGAAGGGATACGCGAGAATCAATCAACTTGAGTTCGAACCGTTTAACGAGGGAACTCGCCTGCAGCAGCAGGTGGAGGCATACAAGCAGTTTTTCGGGTATTACCCGGAACTGGTGCAGACAGACGATATTTACATGACACGCGCCAACCGGAACTATCTCAAGGAGCAGGGTATCCGTCACACGGGAAGGCCGCTTGGCCGAAAGCCCAAGAAGGCGGTGCAAAGCCGCTACCAACGGGAAAAAAGCAAGAAGGAGAAAAACGAGCGTAATCAGGTCGAGGGCAAGTTCGGACAAGGAAAAGCCGGCTACGATCTGAACAAGATTAAAGCGCGTTTAGCCGAAACCCACGAAAGCTGGGTGGCATCCATCGTGTTCGTGATGAATATCCTGCGGGCGATGGAGGATATTTTTTGTCAAATTTTCAAAGAGCGCCTCTTTCAACTTATTTTTCAAAGAAAACTACACGGAAAGTTATCGCCGTTATACTATTTTGTAAAAGTAGCCTGAAGTTTTTCAGCAAACCCTAAATAGTGATTCATTATTATCATCTACTCCAAATTTAGAGAGTTCAAATAACCTATCATTTACAAGGATTGATTTGACAGGTGATTGGGAACAATTGAATTATCATTGGAATGGAGGAATTAACAGAGATACTTGTGAAATAATTCAAGAAAGGGATTCCGTCTACTTTTATAAAGCGACTGATTGTTTTGCAACGGCCTATCTGAAAAAAGATTCTATAATTGTAACAAGTGGATTTGATGAGCTTGGAATTGATTATTTTTCAATGTACTCAAATGATTCCTTTGATAAAGTTATACCATTAGTTGAAGCGATTGACAGAGTATTATTTTTAAGATTAAGACAAACTGTAGGAATTGAGAGCAAACAAGATAATTCCTCAATTCAAATATTTCCAAACCCAACAAGTGAATGTGTTAGGATTGTATCAGGAGACAAACTAATCCAAAGAATAATATTGTATTCAATGTCAGGAGAAAAATTGAAAACTCAACATATTGACAGTCAATTTGCGGATTTAAATATTTCTGATTTAATATATGGAATTTATATTTTAGAGATTGTATTCGATGATAATAGATTGACTAATATGAAGATAATGAAATATTAACTAACGTCAACACATGGTATAGTGTATGCGGGGTTCATCGGTTTTCGAGCGTTTGTGGCTTGTAAATAAAGTTGGTGTAAACTGATAGGAAATCGCTTCGCCATCCCACCCAATACCATACCATCAACCGTTATGGTGCATTACAAAAAAAACACTAAAACAGACAGATATGGCAAATTATAAAAACAGAGATGGAAGACTCGAATTGATCAAAGAGAATCCGTTCAAACTAGAAAAGGAAATACAGACATTGACCGAAAAGAATTTAAAACTCATATTCGGACTTGACTTTGTAAAATCAGAATTTTCCTTGAATAATTTCCGAATAGATACGTTAGCTTTCGACCATGATACATCTGCTTTTGTGATCATTGAGTATAAACGGGATAAGAACTTTAGTGTAATTGACCAGGGATATGCCTATTTGTCATTAATGCTGAATAATAAAGCGGATTTCATTTTGGAATATAACGAATGTAAACAATCAGTTTTAAAAAGAAATGACGTCGATTGGTCTCAATCAAAAGTGATTTTTGTTTCTCCTTCATTTACAACTTACCAAAGAGAAGCAATTAATTTCAAAGATTTACCGATTGAATTATGGGAAGTTAAACGTTACGACAATGAAACTGTAAATTATAGCCAAATTCAAACAAGTGGATCACAAGAAAGCATTAAGACAATTTCACGAGACGATGATATTGTAAAAACTGTAAATAAAGAGATTAAAGTTTATACGGAGAAAGAACATTTAGAAGTTGCATCACCTGAGATTTTAGAACTGTACGAGACAATTAAAAATGCAATTACAAATCTTGACGGAATTGAATTAAAACCGAAAAAGAAATATATCGCATTTGTAAGCGATTCAAATATTGCAGACATTCACGTTCAGAAAAAAGCTCTGAAAATGTGGATAAATATGCCTAAGGGTGAACTTGACGACCCCAAAAAATTAGCAAGAGATGTTTCAAATATTGGACATTGGGGAAACGGAGATTACGAATTACAGATTAGAGATGATGAAAATGTTGAATATATTATGTCATTGATAAAACAATCGTATAAGAAGAATAAAAAATAAGGACGCCATAAAACACTAGGCGACATATTTTTGGACAATTGAATGGGGCACAAATGGGGCACAAATGGGGCACGATTTTGGCACGATTTTGGCCTTTTTAAAAAAGCGACCCCGCTAGGATATGTTCTAGCGGGGTTTTATGTGATTCCGCCGGGATTCAAACCCGGAACCTTCTGATCCGTAGTCAGATGCTCTATTCAGTTAAGCTACGGAACCATCCTAAAAAGCGGTGCAAAGATACTATTATTTTTCCACAATCGGCATTTCGCTAAGCAATTATTTTGGGCTTTTCATAAGAAATATGGCTTTCATCATAATGTAGCCGTCAATAGCTTGCTTTCAACATGTTCTCTTTGGAGAGAGGAGACCATGGACCATCCTGGGCCATGAAAATTATAGCCAGCTCATAAACTTCAAACGTATGCCACTGACCGGTAGGTATGTTGACGCCTATGACTCCAGAGTCACCACCCATGTGGATTCGTTCCTTCTCGCTGCCGTCGTCATTATATAAGACCGTATCCATCTTGCCACGCAGCAACATAATGGTTTCACTGGACATATTATGCTTATGTATGGCGGTTCTGGTACCGGGCAACATTACGTTGAGCATACGCTGAGACTGATCCTCTTCGGTATTTCTCAAATCGTAATTCATGCGCAGGCGGGGGGGTTCATGGGCAAGCTTCTGGACACGATCAAGCAACGCCTCGTCAATCACAACCTCACGACCGGCAAATTTAGTGTCAACGCCCTTAAAGACACTGAACATCCTTTTACGCACATCACTAATGTCACCGTTCTCGCCGTCAACTTCATAGTATTTGCCGTCTTTTCGGTAATAATCAATAAGAGGTTTGGTCTGTTTGTGATAGGTAACAATGCGATTCTTGATAGTTTCCGGATTAGCATCATCGGCACGGCCTTCAATGGAAGCACGGTGCATAAGACGGGACTGTATGGTATCATCGGAAATCATTATTGAAATTACAGCGTTTACCTTCTCGCCGCGACGGGAGAGCATTTCGTCAAGGTCGCCGGCTTGTCCTAAAGTACGGGGAAAACCGTCAAGCAGGAATCCTGCAACGTCCTTATTGTCGTCAAACACTTTTTCAATCATGTCTTCAACCACTCTGTCCGGAACAAGGTTTCCGGCAGCCATAATGTCTTTTGCCTTTTTACCCAGTTCGGTCCCGGCTGCAATTTCAGCACGAAGCAAATCGCCTGTACTGATATGTTTAAGATTATATTTCTCCGATACGGCACCTGCCTGTGTGCCTTTTCCTGCCCCCGGAGGGCCAAATAAGATGTAGTACTTCATATTGACTTATTATGTGGCAGCAAAGATAATTAAAATTAAAAGCAAGAAGCAATACAGAACCGTATAGGATAAATATTTTATCTATATTGAAAAACCTTTCTATTTTTATGCANNGGAAGACGGAATTGGAAATATGGCATTGTTTTGATTAACGCTCGATGAACCATTCGTTAGGCATGAGTATTCCCAAGGTGATGCCGAATGTAGTGCCGTTATGGGGCGATGTGGTGGTGTTCACATAAGCATTAAAGTTAATGCGGTTGTACTGTGCCACAAAAGAGAGCTCACCGAGAAACTGTATTCCTTCTAATCCTTTACCGTAAACAGGATTACCATTGTCGTTTAATATTGTACGTGCCGGTATGAAGGTATGAAGTTCGGAACGCAAATGAAAGACATTATTGATAATCCATATAGGTTTTACACCACCTGCAATGTAAGAGTTGGCACAGAATGCCGGATCAAAGACAAAGCGGCTGTTCACGGTGGGATAGTAGCGCCCCGACTGCATTATTGTGGCATAATAGTTCGTGGAGAGGTTACGTGAGGAGTAATACCCCTGAACGTTGAATCCAAGGGTCAGATGGTTGGACAGTCTGAAATAGTTTTCCGTCGCAACAGTCATCTGCAACCACGACTGGTCAATTGAATGATGATCGGGCGATACCTTGTTTCCCGGACGGAATTGACTGTTTTCCGTATATATCTGAGCTATGATTGATTCCGAATTTCCACGCGTAGGATACTGAATGGAATTGAGTGTGTTTCCGGAAAAGAGAACAGAACCTCCTACAATATAATGTCTGGTACAGTCATACTTAAAGTTGGCTATATCTATATTGCTTGTTTGAGAATAAAAATCCTTATGATGAGCTACTCCGAATGAATAGACGGCCTTGTAGTTGTTGAGGAATGGTCTTGACATTTTGACCTTGCCAAAAAACTCAATCTCCTTGTTAAGAGCCGGAACTATCTTATCTGAAAAGACATAAGCGGAATTGAAATAGTTCATATTGTTGTATGCAAGCTGAAGAGTGAAGGCCATAGGTATCCGGCTTGCCAAATCGAAACGGCTTATGAATTGGGCATTGTTGTATGCCCTTCCTATCTGACCTTCAAGAAGATATGCAGCCGATGATTCACCTAAATGACGGAATGACACCGCACCGTACAACTGGCTGGTTATACCCGATGAGAGACATCCTCCAAGTTCAAAGGTAGGATGGTCATCAATGGTTATATCAAGATTGAGTTTAAAGGTTGAGTCAGCCTTCATTACTGTGCTGGGCAACACTTTTTTTATAGCCTCATTGGAGAGCATTTTAAAGTAACCCCTCTTAAACTCACTGAAGTCGAAAGTTCCACGATCGGCATTGAATTCTCTGGATATGTATCGTTTCTGAGCCTGGTTAGCACCTGTTACCTCAATTTCGCTAAAAAGCATTTCAGGAATGCGGTTCTTGAAACTCTCTCTGGATTGGTTTACCTCCTGTATTTCTCTTTGAGAGGAGAGCCTGCTTTTGATGGAATCAATCATAGAGAGGGTGTTCACATATCCGACTTTTTCAACATAGTCAATCTTTTGAAAATCCAACATCCCTATATCGTCTAGTTTGAATTCCAGCCTTACGCCTAATTCCGGATCAAGGTTATAGTCGCTGCGCTGGACTATCATGCTGCGTACCTGCCCCATAATATCATACTCATCAGGGAAGAGGTACTCCTCATGGCGGTCAACCGACGTGGCTACCACGCTTCCTATTATGAAGTCCGGAGCAAACTCTTCAACCATTACATCGACCGGGAAATTATTATAGATACCGCCGTCATATACAATAACTGAATCTATCCTGATAGGACTGAAGACAAATGGAAGTGACATAGAGGCGCGTACCGCATTGCCAAGGTCACCTTTGTCAAGTATGATGGGAGCCTTGTTGAAAACATCCGATGCCACAGCTCTGAACGGTACCATAAGACTGTCAAAGTCATTACCGCATGCGGCTGATGCTCCGGCATATACATCGACGAAAGCCAGATTCATCTGCAACGGGTCAATGACACTATTTATCAGAGGACGTAATATCGTCATGGAATCCCTGACGGCTATGCTGACATTAATTATTGATGGGGTAGGCGGCGACTGTTTAAAATAAAAACGGTAACTCATATCCTCGCTGCCGGTGTACCATCGGCGAAAATCGTCTGAACTGATGAGTTCATGCATCTCATCGGGAGAGTATCCCATGGCATACAATGAGCCTACGATGGCTCCCATTGAGGTTCCGGTAATATAATCAATAGGGATATTGTTCTCTTCGAGCGCCCTTATCATTCCTATGTGAGCCATGCCTTTGGCACCGCCTCCACTGAGTACAAGCCCAACCTTCTGACCGTTTGCCGAAACGGCCAGCAGCAACAAAAACAGCAGTGAAACAATGGTTCGTCTGTTTTTAGGCATAATTCTTATTAATATGCATTTGGACAAAAATAGAAAAAAAAAGGCACCGATGTACTATTCCGGTGCCCTTTTAGATTTAATTAATGCCGATATCGTCAAATCAGCTCAATACTCCTGCGTATGAAGGTCGAAAGCGATTCGCCTTTAAGCATTCCGTTCTGCAATAATGCAAGGTCTATCAACTCGTGGATTACTTTGTTGGTAGCCGCATATTCGGAATAGATAGATGAGACAGCCGATTCCGTTTCGCTGATCCCGGCTTCAATCTCATTCATCTCGTCCTTTTCGGCTTGAGGAACTTCATCGTCTTTCTTGCCTTCACGAGCCTTACGCAGCTCGGACTGACGCTGTTTCAAAGCCTCCAGCTTCTCATCTTCGGGTTTGACTTTGGCATCACATGCGTCGCCGGCATCGTCAAGTATCCGCTGTATGAGTTTGTGATCTTTGTTCAGAATGACAGTGAACATATCGGGCATATCGCCATAAAAACTCATTCCGGACTGGATGGCGGCCATATCCTTCATGCGCCGCATATATTCGCCGGTAGTTATCAATACGGGCAGGGCATCCTCTCCGAGCGATTGGGCATCAACATGAAAATCGGCCTTCTCAATTTTGGGCATCTGACTGCTGAATAGCTGTTTGAGCATACGCAACTGCCCGTCAGGAAGATCGACGCCCTTGCTCTCATCCTTTTTGATCAGATTATCGATAGAGTCACTGTCAACACGCAGGAAACGGCTGTTTTGCCCAAACTTCTGTTCAAGCATTCCAATAAGTGCCACATCCAGGCTGTTATCCATAAGCAGCACGCTATAACCTTTATTCAAGGCTATCTCAATGAAACCGTGCTGTTCCTCCTTGTTTGTTGAGTATAGATAAATAAGGTTCTTGTTCTTGTCGGTCTGACTGTTCTCAATGAGCTTCTTATACTCATCGAATGTGAAATAGGAGCCTTCTGTATCCTTGAACAGAGCCACATTTTCCATTTTGCTGTAAAAATCCTCCTCTGTCAACATTCCATAGTTGATAAAGAGTTTGACATCGTCCCACTTGCTCTCAAACTCCTTGCGGTCATTCTTAAAAATGGCCGTAAGACGGTCAGCCACCTT
>DDLZ01000142.1 GCA_002340405.1 Bacteroidales bacterium UBA2559 | reverse complement strand
CCCTTATCAAGGTCAATCTCAACATCTTTCATAACATCGTATGCATTGAAAGTGTAGTAGTCAACGTATTTACGGCGATCCTCAATATCGACTTCAGGCAGCAGCAGACCGTCGTCAACATTGATGACGGTAGGCAGACTTTCATCCAATTCCGTTACAATTGGCTGTTCAAGAGTCGGTACTTTCCGGTTTGTAAGGCTGTAGAAGAGTGTCTCGCCGGGGTGAAAAGCCCTTATTTCGGGTGTTACAGACCGTTCAAAAACTATTCGGGCGCTTGTTCCTATAAGTCTTTCCCTATTAACGTTGGCGCTGATGTTGAATCTGGCCTGTTCATAAAAATCCACTCCTATATCAAATCCGAAATAGCCTGAGGAGTCGGTGTTATAGACAAATGTTTCGGTCAAGGTTTTGTCCGTAGGTATCAGTGCCGCACTCACTCTCACGTCGGACATAGGTTTGCGTCCCGACGGATTGAGTATCCAGCCGTTAAGGGTCAGGCTCTCTTCTAAACGGTGAACCTCCCTGAAATCGTCCATACCGGTCATCTTGCGCCAGTCATACCGCTCCCATCCCTGTACCATGCAGAGCAGGTCAAGTGCTTCCAAATGCTCATCGTCGTTAGACTCAAAATAGTATGAGGGGTTTTCAATAAGACCTTTGAGATCCGATGTAAGCAGCATGGAGGTGCGTAAGTCATCATTAAACTTATTGTCTTGTCCGCGGATATCCCGTACCGACAGGCAGAACCTGTCGCGTAGCGGCGCTCCTTTATTATCTTTGAGGTCAAAACTTAATTTTACCTTTTCGAAAAATCCATACTTATTTTTGTCGGTATTTACCGTTAGGACAGGTGGAAATGATGTCGTACTGAAATGGTAGAATGAACGGTTTGCATAAATGTTTCCCTTAGTGTCGAATAAGGTAAGGCGGCATACGCCTTCCGGTATGCCGTATAACGAAACATCCATGCTTAAAGGTTCTCCGTCAATATGCAGGGTTGCAAAATCCATCAACTCGCCGCGACAGGTTATAGTCATTCCTATGGTGTCCGGTAACAGTGTACCCGATGGGATTATGTTAACTGTAATACTGTCCGGTCCCGACCCGTCAATCTGAACGGCTAAACCGGTATCTTCAGCATTGGGTAGGTTGAACGTACGTGAACCTCCTTCGGTTGTTATCTCAACGGTATTGCGTCCTGATACAGGTGTGAAGACAAAACTGCCCATGCCGGCATGGACAGTGCCGAAACTTATGTCCGCACCCTGTACTGTACCCGTAGCGTCTATGCCGAAACCGTCTTCACCGGTTACCTTAAAGGCGACCCTGTTAGGCACTCCGGCTATAATATGTCCGCCTTCGGGATGAAATGTAGCGTTTATATTGTTTTGACGCGGGGTTTCAGGCCGTTTCTGCATGATTTCGTTCTCTCTGACAGTGATGGTCGGGCTCTCATCGTAGTAGCGCCCTTCTTCCTTAGGCTTATCATAAACGGCAAAAACGCGTGAGAAAATAACGTCTTTACCAAAATTCTGCATATAGGCAGTATAGGCCCTTATCTCGTAGAATCCGCTGGGAAAACTCAAGATCCCCCTAAGGTTACGCGCCTGTGCCGTCGAACCGTCTATAAGCACGAAAGAGCCGTCAGCCTGCCCGGCAATTATCTTTAGTTTTTCCCTTTTCAACAGAATCCCGTTCGGTGATATGAGATCCACGTAAAGCACTCTGCTCTGCGGCCTGTTGAGTGTCGATGCATTGACCACAAAAGCCTTGAACCATACCGTTTCACCGGTATAGTATGACGTGTTGTCAAACTGCAGATAGACTTTTTCCTGAGGAAATATTGAATTGAACTGGTGTATGTTGCCGGCAAACCTCATAAGTGAGTCGGCGCTGCTGCTGAGTTCGGCCGAACTCCCGACAGAGAAGGTGAACAACAGCATAAATGAGACAGTCCATACCTTCAAGCGGCGAAAAACGGGGCTGATAGAGGCGTAACTTCTGTGAAATAACATCATGCGCAATTTTTGGGTTTACAAAAGTATGAATTAAAATTGTTTTACGTACACAAAAATTGTAAAATTAGAAAGTTTCAGATATATTTGCAATCCGTTATGATATACGGATTTGACAACGAAAAGTATCTGAGGATACAGTCCGAATACATTAAAGAGCGCATAGCGCAGTTCGGAGACAAGCTTTATTTGGAGTTTGGCGGAAAACTCTTTGACGACTATCACGCCAGCCGTGTACTTCCCGGTTTTCAACCTGACAGCAAGCTGAGTATGCTTACGCAGCTCAGAGAGTATGCCGAGATAGTTATTGTTATCAGTGCAATCGACATTGAAAAGAACAAGGTACGCAGCGATCTGCACATTACGTACGATACTGATGTGTTGCGTCTGAAGGAGGGGCTTGAGTCACGCGGGCTTTTGGTGAGTTCGGTCGTCATTACACACTACAACGGACAGGGCAGCGCCGATGCTTTCAGGGAACGGCTCACCCGTCTGGGTATCGTAACTTATGTACACTATACCATTGAAGATTATCCCAATAACATTGCGCTTATTGATTCCGATGAGGGGTTCGGAAAAAATGACTATGTGAGGACTTCACGTCCGTTGGTGGTGGTGACCGCTCCCGGCCCCGGCAGCGGTAAGATGGCGGTCTGCCTGAGTCAGCTCTATATGGAACAGAAACACGGGGTGAAGGCAGGGTATGCCAAGTTCGAGACATTTCCCGTATGGAATCTGCCTCTCAAACATCCGGTGAACATTGCTTACGAAGCTGCCACGGCCGACCTGGACGATGTCAATATGATTGACCCGTTCCATCTGGAGGCATACGGTAAGACAGCCGTGAATTACAACCGTGATATTGAGATATTCCCGATATTGGATGCACTTTTCAACCGTATCTACGGTATGAATCCCTACAAATCACCGACCGACATGAGTGTGAATATGGCGGGATTCTGCATAAGCGATGACGAGGTCTGCAGCCGTGCCGCCAAGGATGAGGTGATCCGCCGATACTATGCTGCGCTGGGCAATTTTTTCGACGGCAAGACTAATGAGGCCGAAGTCAACAAGATAGTACTGCTCATGAGCAAGGCCGGCATAACCACTGCATCGCGCCGCACTACGGTAGCAGCCAAGGAGCGTCAGGAGCAGACAGGCGTTCCGTCGGCCGCCATAGAGCTGGAGGACGGTACCATAATAACCTCCAAGACTTCGGCTCTGCTTGGTCCGAGTGCCGCCCTGCTTCTGAATGCAACTAAACATCTGGCAGGAATAGATCATGATATCAAGCTTATTCCGCAAAATATGATAGAGCCTATCCAGAAAACCAAAATGTCATATTTGCAAGGCAACAATCCGCGGCTGCATACCGACGAGGTGCTGGTGGCGCTCTCAATTCTCAGCCTGCATGATGAAAATTGCAGCAGGGCATTGGCTGTGTTGCCGCAGCTTCGCGGATGTCAGATGCACTGCACGGTGATGCTGAGTGATGTGGACCGTAATATTTTCCACAAGTTAGGTGTGGGCCTTACCTGCGATCCCGTCAAGAAGAGATTTTTCCCGAAAGGTAGAAATTGATGTAACGGCATATGTTACGTGTCAGTCTGTTCGATGAGATGGCTCTCTGTACCGATGCCGAGGTTGAGCGTATGCTCCCTCTGGTTCCCGAATCCCGGCGCAGCAGGGCAATGGAGATAGGTCATCTGCAGGGGCGGTTTGCTTCACTCAAGTCATATCTAATGCTCTCATCCATACTAAAGAGTGATTTTTCTCTGGACAGTTTCAATATAGCCGTTGAAGAGCATGGGAAACCCTACCTTTTGGACTCTCCGCAGATACATTTCAGTATAAGCCATTGCCGGAGCGCCATTGCAGTAGCCGTGTGCGACCGCCCTGTGGGCATTGATGCGGAATCATTCCGCCCTGTGAGCGATGCGTTGCTGGACAAGTGTATGAATGCCGATGAAAAAGCTGCAATCATATCATCCGGTGCGCGGGAAGAGACCTTTGCCGCCTATTGGACGCGGAAAGAGGCGGTATTCAAGCTGCTTGGCACGGGAATAACCGACAATCTGCATGGCATCTTATCAACCGATGCTGAGATCGATACCACCATAAACCGCGAAAAAGGTTATGCGGTATCGGTAGCCCTGTTCAGCAGGGAAAAGCAGAGCTAATCCTCTAGGTTGTGGTACTCAACAAGACTCTCCAGGGGGCTGGCCATTATTTTTCCTATTGTCATACCGAGTGAATCGGCCGTCTCAGTCAGTTCGGCTGAAAAGCTGTTGGCAAGTGAACCTATAAAATGGACGGGCAGCCACGGTTTGTGGTAGTTCATCACATTTCTTGTAAAAAATTCGGAGAAACACTGTATCAGCAGCTTATGTACCTCGGGAACGTTACGTTTTTCATGCAGGAAAGGGGCAAACCCTGCTATATAACGGTTTGGCAGCGGTTTGCGATAGACGTTTTCAATTATTATCTCTTTGGTAAGCGAATAACGCTCCATAAATTCACGGCTCACGGATTCGGGAAGCTGACGTTTCAGGCAGTCGCTTATCAGACGTCGGCCGAGAGCCGTGCTGCTCCCCTCATCGCCCAAAATATAACCCAGCGAAGGGACCTGGTCAATAATCTCACTGCCGTTGTACAGACATGAGTTGGAGCCGGTTCCAAGTACGCAGGCCACCCCTTCGGAGCGGCTGCACAGGGCGCGGGCAGCCCCCAGCATATCGCTGTCAACAACTATCAGGGCATTGGGCAGGAATTCGCTTAACAGAGCCGACATTTGTGCGCAAATTGAGTCTGTGGCACATCCGGCTCCATAATAGTAAACTTTAACTACTTCTTTTAGGTCTATACCATCCAATTGTTCTGCAAGCTCATTTGATATGATTGAGCGTATTTCGTCAATGTTCTGATGGCAGGGGTTTATGCCCTGGGTTCTGAAAGCTCTCAGATCGGACCCCGTATTGAAGAACCCCCAGTCGGTATTGGTGGATCCGCTGTCAACTACAAGTTTCATTGCTTTTTTCCAAAATCAGGTTCATATTTGATTATAGCCGATACTGCGCAGGTTATCAGGCAGCAGAACATAATCCAGATAAAGAAGAGGCGGTAGCCCATTATCTCCTGCAGCCAACCCGATATCATTCCCGGCAGCATCATACCCAGAGCCATTATTCCGGTGCTAATGGCGTAATGTGATGTTTTATGTTCTCCGCGTGCAAAATAGATCAGGAACAGGGTGTATGCCGTAAAACCGAATCCGTATCCCATTTGCTCTATGAATATGCATGAACTTACCAGTGCCAGATTATTTGTCGGGAACCAGCTTAGATACACATATACAAGGTCGGGTATCGATATGGCCGTCACCATATACCAGATACATTTTCTCAGTCCGAATTTGGAGAGCGTTATACCGCCCAGAATGCCTCCAAGCAGTAGTCCTATCACTCCGAGAGTACCCATAGAGAATCCCACTTCCGAAGTAGTGAGCCCCAGACCGCCGGCGGCCGTGTCGTCAACCAGAAACAGAGGAGCAATCTTGACTATCTGCGCTTCGGGGAAGCGAAACAAAAGTATGAAAAGCAGCGCCGGTATGATGTTCGGTTTCTTAAAATAGCTGACGACCGTACGTCCGAACTCTCTGAACATATTGCGTCCTGAGACAGCAGAGGCGCGGTCGGAAGTCGGATAGGGGAGAATATAGGAGTGGTAGAGCCAAAGCAGTATCATAACTCCTCCGGCTACCATAAATCCAAGGCTCCATGCTTTCACGGTCGAACCCAAACTCTTCTCCAGCAGACCGACCAGTATAAGCAGACCACCCTGACCGGCTATCATCGCTATACGGTATGCCGTGTTCCTTATTCCTACAAAGAGAGATTGTTCGCCCTCGCTGAGTCCCAGCATGTAGAACCCGTCAATTGCAATGTCGTGTGTGGCCGAACTGAATGCCAGCAGCCATAGTATGGCCAGCGACCATTTGAAAAAATCGGTGGTGTTCAGTGTCAGCGCCACTCCTGCCAACCCCGCTCCAAGAATGAGCTGGGTGAGCAGCAGCCACCATCTCTTGGTCTTGATCAGATCCACGAACGGGCTCCAAAACGGTTTTATGACCCACGGCAGATAGAGCCAACTGGTATAAAGAGCAATATCGGCATTGCTGATTCCCAGTTGCTTGAACATTATGGCCGATACCGTTACGACCAATACGTAGGGCAGCCCTTCTGCAAAATAGAGTGTGGGCACCCACGCCCACGAATTGTGTCTTTTTGACATCGTTTACTTTTTGACCGGCATTGCTTCTTTTAATGTGTTGATTACATTATTGCGGTCCTCGGGAGTGGGGTTGCGCTTCAATGTGATACCTTCTACCCAGTTAAGGTCGGGATAACTCTCCTTGAGCAGGCGGGTGGAGTTGGTAATGTCGCTGCTGCCCGATGTGGAGAATGTGATTATAGTCTTGCCTTTCAGGTCGTTCTGCTCGATAAAGGTATTTATGATGTTAGGTGCGGCATTGCCCCATATGGGAAAACCTAAGTAAACGGTCTCGTAATTCCCCGGCTTTTCAGGTTTTGACTTGACTTCCGGGCGTAATGACTTGTCATTCATCTCTCTGACGGAACGTGACTGACGGTTCATGAAACTCAGATCCTCTTCGGTATAAGGCTCGACAGGAGTAATCTCAAACAGATCGGCGCCGGTGACGGCAGCCAGCTCCTCGGCCAAAGCCTTGGTCGTTCCCGTTGCGGAAAAATATGTTACCAGTACCTTAGGCCCCTTGGAGGCGCACGATGCAAACACAAGTGCCAACAAAGCGATAGTCAGATTTCTTTTCATACTTTTTATAGTTTGGGTTTATATGCGCAAAAATAGGAAAATATCCCGAAGGCAAGCCTTCTTAATGTCGAATAATCATTT
>DDLZ01000150.1:6412-8866 GCA_002340405.1 Bacteroidales bacterium UBA2559 | reverse complement strand
GTCATGAGCGACAACCATCTCATTATGGACATGGAGACCAAGGAGCCTATGGATCGCACCCTTTTTGCAAATATAAGCGCCGGAACCACGGAAAAGTTTGACCGGTATTCGTTGTTGCTCAACGGGTCGGTATGGAAGACCGGCGGTTCGGAAGTTTACGGCAATTTCAATCGCAGCAACATCCCCGATGAATATACCGATGCAATAAAATCCGAGAACACCAACAGCTATTTCTATGTTAATAAGAAAATCGGAAAAACATCGGTAAGCGGCTCCGTATCATATAACGATGATTACAGCGAAAGTAAAAATTCGGTTTACAATAAAACGTTTCTGCCTTCATACACACAAAACAGAATCAACGAAAATACCGGTACGCAGGGTAATAGGGGATGGACCGGTTCGACAAATTTATCCGGACGGATAAAAGAAGACAGCAACTGGAATTTTAATGTTAATATGTCACGCAATACCGGAAACAGCGCTACCGGTTCGAGCGATTCGATATTGAATGAGGGTGAAGGACTTATCAGTGTTACCCGACAGTCGGGCAAAACCGATACCGATAATCGTTCATTTAATATAAACAGCTCATTTACAAGCAATTTTGGTGAGTCAAAACGTTACAATTTGAACTTCTATCTTAACGTCACCGGTTCCGATAATGAAAACACCACCCTGAACAGCTCGGAGAACCGCTTCTTGCAGTTGGGCGACAGCGTCCGACTTGTCAATCACAGGATACTCACACCATCGGAACAGACCAACTGTTATGCATCATTGAGTCTTCAGCGGGATCTGAGCGGTTCGGGCTATGCCTCCATATCATACAATTTTTCCCGGTATCAGAGTAAAAGCATCCAGAATTACGAAGATATTCTCTACGGCACTGTGAGAAGGGTTGACAGTCTGTATTATGAAAGGCGAAACGGCAGTGTGGAGAACTCATTGAGTCTGGACTATTTTTACAGCGACTCATTGATCAGGACGAACATCTCGGGACAGGCTTCGCCTGCTGTTATGACGGCCGATAACGATCAGTTCGGACNNCCGATTATCGTGATCCCATGAATATCAGTGAGGGCAATAAGAATCTTAAGAATGAATTCAGACATAATTTCGGTCTGGAGTTTCAGTTCAGATCCTGGATGAGGGCCACCGTGAACTACGGCAAGAGATACAATGCAATCACCAATTTGACACGTCTTGAACGGGAGACCGGAGTACGTCGTACCTCTCCGGCCAACATAAACGGCAACTGGAATATGAGTGAATACCTCTATTTGACCTATCCCTTTTCCGATATCTCCGTAGGATTAACATTTAACCACTCTTTGAATCATAATGTAACCTTCGTACAGAGTTTTACCGACAGCGAACCTAAAAAGAATGCTATGGACTGGAATAGGTTCAGTACGGGGCTGGATGTGGGATATTCGAACCAGTACTGGCTTACCAGTCTGGAAGTGAACTATAGCATAGAAAAAAATAAAAGCAACTATATTGATAATAGAAGTGGCGGCAAGCGAATTACGGCCAATGCCGAAGTTTCATATGAGACACCATTCGGTCTGGGGGCCTCCACGACATGTCGTTTCAGCAAACCCTTCGGGTATGAGATGGCCAGTGCCAACCAAATGGAGTGCATTTGGAACGTTTCGGCGAGTTACAAATTCCTTAAAGAGAAGCGGGCTACTTTAAGTGTTACGTGGCGTGCTATACTGAATTCATATAAGGGATTCTCAGCATACTCTTCGGGGACAAGCTGGTATGAGACGCGCTCATTCCGTGAATCGTCTTTATTTGTCATTTCGTTCCACTACCGTTTCAGTGCATTTAACTGATACGCTGCTTTGCCTGCTTTTCAGGCTGTTGTGTAATGAACTATGTAACATATATCTTAATAGAGCATATTAATAAATAATGGAACAGGTACTTGATTTTTTGAGAGAATTGAGCTGTAACAATGAGAGGACGTGGTTTAACGCCCATAAAGATAGATATAAAGAGGCGCATGACCGTTTCTGCGCCTTTGCGCTTGAACTGCTCGAGTCGGTGCGCAGATTTGACTCTGCCATAGGTCCGCTTACGATTAAAGATATAACCTACAGGATTTACCGCGACATACGATTTTCGTCGGACAAATCGCCTTATAAAACCCACATGGGCGTAATTATCTGTCCGGGCGGTAAAAAGTCCGGCTACAGCGGTTACTATTTTCAGGTGAGCGGAGCTCAGGGCGAAAGCTGGACCGGCAGTCATATGGTAGCTGTAGGCAGTTATATGCTTGAACCGAAGGTGGCGGCTATAATTCGTGAGGATATCGAAAACAGCGGCGGCGAATTCCGGCGCATACTCTCCCTGGCCGATTCCCGTTTTGAAATTGACTGGACCGATGCTTTGAAGAGGGTTCCCGCCGGTTTCCCGACTGATTCGCTCGATTCGGATTACTTC
>DDLZ01000150.1:0-6310 GCA_002340405.1 Bacteroidales bacterium UBA2559 | reverse complement strand
TATGACCTGTCTTGAACTGCCTCACGAGGAAAAAATAAAACAGCACAGGCTGGTATTCTGGCTGGCGCTTGAAGAGTGGGCGGTGGAGAATGCACCTGACTCATTCTTTCTGTGGAATGTGGAGCCTACGGTAATATTTGGCCGCAATCAGGATATGGAGGCCGAGATCAATATACCTTACTGCCGGGAGCACGGGATCCGAATGTACCGCCGCAAGAGCGGCGGCGGAGCGGTCTATGCCGATCTCGGCAATCTAATGATATCCTACATAACAGACTGTCCCGATGTGAATACGGCGTTTGAAAGATATCTCTCAAGCCTGGCCGATGCCTTGCGCGGCATGGGATTCGATGCCGTCCGAACCGAGAACAACGATGTGCTGGCAGGCGGGAGAAAAGTGTCGGGCAACGCCTGTTACGCCACAAAAACCGGCTGTATAGTCCACGGAACTCTGTTGTACGATACCGATTTTGCCGAAATGGAGCATGCCTTAACCCCATCGAAAGAGAAACTGGAGAGCAAGGGGATAAAATCGGTAAGGCAGAGAGTGACCAATCTGAAGAGTTTGGGAACAGAATTGGATTTCGATGAGCTGAAAGCCAAACTTATTCACTATTTTTGCAAAGATTCAGAGACCTTAACAATAAATCAGTTGGAAAAGGTTTGTGAAATCGAGAAAACTTACCTTGACGAAAATTTTATAAAATATGGTCGAAGAAATTAAAAAGACCTGCCTGCACGACAGCCATCTGGCTCTCGGCGCTCAGATGAGTCCGTTTGCAGGCTTTGATATGCCCATTCAATATGCAGGCATAACACCTGAACATTTGGCAGTACGCAATAAGGTCGGCATGTTCGATGTGTCGCACATGGGCGAGATCTTTGTCAGCGGACCCGATGCCGAAAGATATCTGAATCACATTTTCACGAACAATGTCAGCGGCTGTAAGCCCGGCAAGATCCTCTACGGCATGATGCTCTATCCCGACGGAGGCTGTGTAGATGACCTGCTGATCTATTGTGAGTTTGAGAAGGACCGTTACCTGCTGGTAGTCAATGCCGCCAACACAGACAAGGACTTTGAGTGGATGCTCAGTCACAAAGAGGGTTTTGACGTGAAGATAGAGAACCGTTCCGACGAATGGGGACAGATAGCGGTACAGGGACCCGAAGCCGAGAAGACGCTCATTGACGTGCTTGGTCTGACAGAGGCTGGGGAGCTTGGGTTTTATGAATACTACAATTCCGTATGGAAAGGCAGCCGTCTTATCATAAGTCGTACCGGATACACGGGTGAAGACGGTTTCGAGCTCTATACAGACCCGGCCGGCACCCGTGAAATTTGGGATATGCTGCTCAAGGCCGGCGTACAACCCTGCGGCCTGGGCTGCCGTGACACTCTCCGTTTTGAGGCCGGTCTGCCGCTGTACGGCAACGAGCTTTCGGAGAAGATAAGCCCCATTGAGGCCGGTCTTGGAATGTTCTGCAAACTCGATAAGGCCGAATTCATAGGCCGTGAAGCTCTGGTTACGCATAAGGAGCTCGGAGTTGAAAAGAAGCTTGTGGGAATTGAGATAGAGGATCGCGCCATACCCCGTCACGCTTACCCCGTGGAGCTGGAGGACGGCACTCAGGTAGGCGAGGTTACAACGGGCTATCACAGCATAACGCTCGAAAAGAGCATCTGCTTTGCACTGGTCAAACCGGAATATGCCGCTCTCGATACCCCGCTATGGATACGCATCCGCAAGAAGACATTCCCCGGCAAGGTAGTAAAAAAACGTTTCTATCAGGCAAACTATAAAAAATAGGTTTTCAATTTAATTTATATCGGATTAAAATTATTTCAAAATATGAGCAAGATAATAGAAGGACTCAAGTATTGTGATACTCATGAGTGGGTTAAGGTAGAAGGTGACATTGCAGTCATCGGAGTGACGGATTATGCACAGAAAGAGATGGGCGAGATAACCTATGTCGATTGCCCGGATGTTGATGATGAGTTTCAGAAGGGCGAAGAATTCGGAGCTTTGGAGAGTGTGAAGGCCAGCAGCGACCTCTACAGTCCGGTAAGCGGAACAGTGGTCGAGGTGAACGAGGCTGTGGTTGACGGTCCGGAACTGGTCAACGAGGATGCATTTGCAAACTGGATAATCAAGATCCGCATGAGTGATCCCGCCGAACTTGACAGCCTGATGGATGCATCGGCCTATAAAGCAATGATAGAGGAGTAATGTCGAGTTTTCACTATTTCCCCCATACCTCACAGGATATAAGCGCCATGCTGAAACGCATAGGCGTAAACAGTATTGATAACCTGTACAGTGATGTTCCGGCCGATTATATGTACAAAGGCGAGTACGACCTGCCGGAGGCTATGACCGAGCAGGAGGTACGCGATTTCTTTGAAGGTCTGGCTGCCAAAAATCCCAAATTGAAGGTTTTTGCGGGGGCGGGAGCATATGACCACTACACGCCTGCCGTTATATCCTATATAACTCAGCGCAGTGAGTTTCTGACAGCCTATACCCCGTACCAGTGTGAGATTTCACAGGGTACGCTGCGTTACATATTCGAATATCAGAGCATGATATGCGCTCTTACCGGAATGGATGTGAGCAATGCCTCGATGTATGACGGTCCTACTGCCGCAGCCGAGGCTATGCGCATGTGCGTGGCTCAGACCAAGAAGAGAAATACCATACTGGTATCGAACACCCTCCTGCCGCAGGTAAGGGGAGTGATAGCTACCTATGCAAAGTATTACGGAGTGACCGTCAAGGAGATAGCCCGGGAGGGCGGACAGACTTCAAAAGCCTCGCTCAAGACGCTGATTGCTCAGGGCGATGTAGCCGGAGCCATTGTGCCCTCGGTAAACCGTTTCGGAATAATCGAGGATCTGAGCGGGTTTGCCGATGCCTTACATGCCGATAAATCCCTGCTTACCGTCTATTGCGACCCCTCTGCACTGGCGGTTCTCAAGACACCTGCCGAGTGGGGAGCCGATATCGCCGTAGGCGACGCGCAGCCGCTTGGCATACCTCTCTCTTACGGAGGCCCCTATCTGGGCTTTATGGCCTGCTTAAAGGAGCATATGCGCAAGCTGCCCGGACGTATAGTGGGCCAGACGCTTGACAAGGAGGGACGCCGTGCATTCGTACTCACATTGCAGGCCCGCGAACAGCATATACGCCGCGAGAAAGCCACCAGCAATATCTGTTCAAATCAGAGCCTTATGGCGCTTTGGGTAACAATCTATCTCTCGTTGATGGGCCCCGTGGGGCTTAAACAGGTCAACGACCTCTCTTATCGGCGTGCTCACTATTTGCAGCGCAGACTGTTGGAGACAGGCAAGTTCGAGGCGGGATTCCGCGATTCGCCGTTCATAAAAGAGTTTGTCTTGAAACCTCTGGTGCCGGCAGCCGACTTGCAGCAGAAACTGGCTGATTCGGGATTTTTCGGAGCTCTTGAGACCGAGGACGGTTACGTCAGTTTTTGTGCCACCGAGAAATGCTCCAAAGCCGATGTTGACGCTTTTGTGAATGCACTGATTTGATTAAGGCCAAAACTAAAGAGAACAATGAAATATTACGATAAACTTATATTCGAACTGTCCAAACCCGGCCGCATAGGTTATTCCCTGCCGTCGGTATGTGAAAAATGTGCCGGAACCGATTCCATACCTGCTTCCTTAAGGAGAGAGGTGCCGCCCGGCTTGCCGCAGGTCAGCGAGGTCGATGTAGTGCGTCACTACACCAACCTGAGCCAGATGAATTTCGGCGTTGACACCGGATTCTATCCGCTGGGCAGTTGTACAATGAAGTATAACCCCAAGATAAACGAAGAGATTGCCTCTATGCCCGCATTCGCGGCTCTGCATCCGTGTCAGACAAATCTTACGGGTGTAGATGAGATATATAAGGGTATAGACAAGGCACTGTGCGAAATAACCGGTATGAAACGGTTCACCTTCAAGCCCTGTGCCGGTGCACACGGCGAGCTGGCCGGACTGATGATAATGCGTGAGTACCATCTCTCGCGCGGCGACACCAACCGCACCCGCATAATAGTGCCCGACAGTGCTCACGGCACCAACCCCGCCAGTGCCGCAGTCTGCGGACTTGATGTGGTGGAGGTAAAGTCCAATGCGCAGGGGCTGGTCGATGTGAATGACCTCAAGCCTCTGCTCGATGACACTATTGCCGGAATAATGATGACCAATCCCAATACACTGGGACTTTTCGAGAAGGATATAAAGGAGATAGCCTATCTGGTACATGCCGCAGGCGGCCTGCTCTATTACGACGGAGCCAATATGAATCCGCTCATAGGAACGGTGCGTCCCGGCGATATGGGATTTGACGTGTTGCATCTGAATCTGCACAAATCTTTCTCTACGCCTCACGGAGGCGGAGGCCCCGGAAGCGGCCCGGTGGGAGTCTGTGAGAAGCTGACCCCCTTCATTGACGTTAACGTATCGGGATTCCATGGCAATTTCGGGGTCATTCTGCGTGCCTACGCCTATATTCTGATGTTGGGACGTGAGAATGTGAAGATGTGCGGCCGACTGGCCACCCTGAATGCCAACTACATAAAGGAGTCACTCAAAGACCTCTACAAACTGCCTGTAACGACAATCTGTAAGCATGAGTTCGTCTTTGACGGACTGATAAACGACGGAGCGCGCGATGGCAAAAAGGGCGCCGCTACTCTCGATGTGGCTAAGCGTCTGCTTGACTTTGGCTATCATGCACCCACCATCTACTTCCCCCTGTTGTTCCATCAGGCCATGATGATCGAACCTACCGAAACCGAGTCTAAGGAGACCCTTGACGGCTTTATAGAGGCGATGCGCAAGATTGCCGCCGAAGCTGCCGAGGATCCCGATATACTTCATGATGCGCCTCATAACACGCCGGTATCCCGACCCGATGAAACCGGCGCTGCGCGTAATCTCATACTCAAATTTCAGGACGCATGCGGCTGCTGATAATTGGAGGAGGTCCCGGTGGTTACGAGACCGCTCTGGAGGCTGTGGAGTGCGGATTTGAGGTGACTCTCATAACCGAAGGACCGCTGGGAGGCACCTGCCTCAACGAAGGCTGCATACCCACCAAGACACTCTGCCATTATGCCGAATTGATTGAGCGTAACCGCAGAGCCGGATTGGATGTCAAGCCCGATTTGACGCAGGCTATGACCCGTAAGCAGGCTGTGGTGGAGCAGTTGAGAGGCGGTGTGGAGATGTTGCTCAAAAAGGTGCAGGTGATATACGGTAAGGCCCGTTTCAAAGATCCCCGTACCGTTATCTGCAATGACACTGAATACAGCGCCGACAAGATAATCATAGCTGCAGGTTCGGTGTCGGGCTCGCTTCCCGTACCGGGTGCCGGGAGTTGTCTTACATCGAAAGAGATGCTGGAGCTGACCGACCTGCCTAAGAGCCTTTGCGTGATAGGCGGCGGCGTTATAGGACTTGAGTTCGCCTCAATCTTCCGCAGCTTTGGCTGCGAGGTGACGGTTCTTGAGTTCTGCCCCAACATTCTGCCGCGTTTTGACTCCGATCTGGCAAAGCGGCTCAGACAGACACTCTCCAAACGGGGCATAAACATTGAGGTGCAGGCCGAGGTTACAGGTATCAATGACGGCAGAGTTACCTATATCAAAAAGGAGAAAGAGTTTACCGTCAGCGCCGACAAGGTGCTTATGGCTGTAGGCCGCCTTCCCAATGTCGAAGGACTGAACCTTGAAGCCGCAGGTGTAAAATATACCCGACACGGCATAACCGTTAACGGAAAGTTTGAGACATCGGCTCCCGATATACTGGCTATAGGAGATGTTACGGGAGGCACAATGTTGGCTCATGCCGCCATATTCCAGGGCTGCCGTGCGCTGAACGCCATCTGCGGAAAGTCTGACAACATACGGTTTGACCTCATTCCGGCGGCAGTCTTCACCATGCCCGAAGTTGCTTCGGTGGGCCTGACCGAGGAGCAGTGCAAGGAGCGGGGTCTTCAGGTACGCTGCCTCAAGTCCTTCTATCGCGCCAACGGCAAGGCGGTCTCAATGGACGAGACCGACGGCTATTGTAAGCTGATAGTCGGGGAGGACGGCAAGATAGAAGGCGCTCACATTATGGGCGCCCATGCATCGGACCTTATCCATGAGTTTGTAACGGCGATGAATGTCGGAGCGACACTGGAAGATGTGAAGGCTGTCATTCATGCGCACCCCACTCTGAGCGAGGTCCTGCAGTCGGCAATCCACAGCAGCTAAATTTTACCCTTTCCCGCATTGAGACTCCCAAAAA
>DDLZ01000056.1 GCA_002340405.1 Bacteroidales bacterium UBA2559 | reverse complement strand
GACAGCGATATGAAATCGGAGGAAAACTCACAGGTTATGCTTGAGGTAGCTGATCGGGATGAAAGATATATGTCAAGAGTTGATCTTGCACCCGGAGAATCCACCGGCGGCTGGATGATATATCAACGTCAAGCCGATAAAAGCGAGATTACAATGCACTATTACTCCGGCTTTGTCAATGTGCCGCCCACTCTTGTTTTCGAATTTACGGTCTAATAGCCCGTTTGAAAGGAGTTCAAAATGAAACAAAAAATATGGTCAATTTTACTTATAGTCGCTATGCTTCTCCCCTTGACGGCAGGGCTGTCAGGTTGCGGAAAAAGCGGTTTTGGCTCTACCTTGATTGTGGGTGATAAGGGTGGAGTAATTGGGGATTTGAAAAAGGATGGATGGACGGTTTCTATTCCCGCAGGCGCTTTTGAGCAGGATGTGAAAGTTACTGTGGATAAAGTAGCCGACAGCACAGAGGCGTATATAAACGGCAAAGCCGCTTTCCTTACCACGCCTATCGAGATTAAGGCGGAGGGAACAGAAAGTGTCAGACTGGATGAACCGGCAAGGATAAGCATGAAATTAGACGAAAAGAATTTGCCGGACAACAGTACCTTCGATCAATATGTGATGTCTTACTGGACGGGAGATGAATGGGAGGTAATTATTCCTGATCCGGTGGAGCTGTCTAAAGGATACCTCACCTTTGAAACCTGGCATTTTTCATCATACAGCGGGAAAAAGATGACGGACGACGAGCAAGTCAGGGAATATGCCNNTATGCCAGAGATCTGGCAATTGATGATCTGACTAATCAGGCAAGAAATGAAGCGCTAAAGGAAAAACTAACAGCGGTAGTTGATGATTACTTAAATGGACTGAGTATATATGACCAAGAGGCGAGAAATGAGATAATTTCAAGAGTGTGGGCCTCAAGCTCAATGGATATAGCAGTTTTCCTGACAGAAAACGGAGCGTCAACGGCGGAATTGGGATATAAAGTTACCGATATGATAGTGGAATCTACGGTTGATGTATGTGCAGAAAATCCATTGGTTTTGGAAGCAGTTTCTACCGCTTTAGATTCAGTAGGAGATGCCGCCGAAGCCTCAGTCGCATTATATGACGGAAATTACAGAAAGGCGGCAAGCGAGCTTACCGCTCTTGGCGCTACAGTTTTAGGATATGGCGGAGTAGGCGCAGTCAAATCCCTCGTGGATTTGGGCGCGGCAGCAGTAGAACAAGGCATTATGGCATGGAAAGATTATGAAGAGGAATGCGCATATAAAGTATTTTATGGGTTAGCAAAAGGAAACGCCTACGGATATAAAATCAATGCAGGCGATTGGGAAACCTTGATCACTCAAATGGGAGGTTACTATCACCAAATCGTAAGAGAAAGAAAGGATGAGTATAAAAGAATCAGCGGCAAAGACACATTATCGGATGATGAACAGCGCATGATCGAAAGACAGGTTGAATCCGATCTTAAAAAGAAATTCGAAGAAAGGGCAAAAATAGATAGCAAAATCGATGCAAAACAAGCAGAGTACGAGATATTGGTTAAAGCCTTTAAGGATGCGGGATTATTGACTCGAACGGAAAATGGCTTCAAGGAAGATATGACAGTAAATCGAAGGCTGCATTCATTATTGGCTATCAGAGGAAACATATTGAATATCGTTGGCGGAGATATATCAAAATTTGGAAGAGAAAAAGACCGAGAAGAAAACTTGGCTTACGCAATCAAGATGTGGATTGGATATGGTAAGGACAGAGCAAAGTTTTATGATTGGATGAGAGAAATGGGGTACTTGGAAAAACAAAAAGAAGGAACAGGTTATTGGAAGTTAGTTCGGTCGTTTACGAATAAATATGAAACAAGCGCGTCAGATGAATTTTATTCAAGGACATGGAGCGGTGGCGGCGGAAGCTACACCTATCGCTGTGAGGTCACATATGACGGTACTCACTATACCGGTATAACGCATGACAGCTGCAAAGGTGAGTTTGTTAACAACACCGGAACGAGCAGTATTCCGAACAGCCGTTACGCGGGCGGAGAGCAGGCGCAGCTGACTCTGACCGTAAGCGCCGCTACATCAAGCAATATATGCTTTCATCTCGGAGCGCATCTGACCTCCTGTATCACTCCCGTCAACCATGACGATCCGTTTGTCAACTACGGAACGAACACGTATATGCAAAACATTGACGATGAGAGTGCGAGAGGTGATGTAAGTACATATAAGAATGACACCAACACCGGCTATATCGGAGGAAGCGTCACGTCCGGAGTCGCAATGCCAATGGGCTACGAGGACGGTGATAAGGTGTATATCCTGATTATTTTCACCGGCGGAAACAATGAGATAAAGACCGCTTATGAATATGAGTGGGTTAAAAAATAAANNAATCTTGTTGTTTACTCCTTCCGTATAGCCATTGGTATAAGGGACTTTAAAGGAATTAAGAATGCTATCCTGCCATCTGACAACTGTTTCAAAACAGTTATTGAATTCAGGTAAATTGCATGCTGATACATACATATACCATTCTTGGAGCTTCTTCTTAGCTTCATCGAAATCTAAGGCATCAACAAACTCTAAAAACTTCTCTTTTAAGAGGTATGCTTCTTTAAGTCTGTGGGACAGATTAAGCATAACTTCTACAGCTTGTTGATTCTCCTCAGAAAGTCTAAAATACCTAGCCCAGAGTAGCTTTTTGCTCCTTTTAAAGTAACGTCTACGGTCTGCTGAAAACCTTTTCTGTTCTTCTCTACGTATCTTATCAAATNNTGAGCCTCTCTACGCTGGCGCTGGCGATATGGGGCGATTCCGTCATGGGTACGGTGGACAGCTATGACAGCCGCCTGGATGACACGGATGCGGGACCAAACCGCTCCCGCACCGTTTCCAAGGGCTATTGGGGTTTTGTCCATAAGGCGTGTATTCATCTCTATGTATCTTATCAAATGCCCATAGCACCTGGCGGATATAGTGAAAACGATCTATGACCACTATAGCATTTTTAAAATAGGTTTTTGATAGGTCTGCATAGGGTTTCCACATATCGATAACTACTACTTTAACTTTTTGCCTTTCTTCTCTAGGAAAAGAAGAAAAATATGCTGAAAGGTGGTGTGCCTCTCGTCCAGGCAGGATATCTAATACCTTGCGATTCTTAGGGTCTGTGATAATACACTGGTACTTACCTGTTTCAGCATTACCTTTGAACTCATCGATAGATATGACCTCTGGGAGTTTTGGTTTACCAGGCGAAATCAGGTCAAAAACACGGGTTGCTGTACAAACTGATATGTTACACCTTTTAGCAACACTTTTCCTGCAGCTAACACTTCTTAACTCACTTAGAATATAAGAGAGTAAGCTGTATGACATACGGTGATACCTTGGGACAAAAGAGTTCTTCTCATAAAACCGCTTATTACAAGCAGGACATACATATCGTCGTTTACGGTAATGAAAGACCATGAAATACTCCCCTAGAGGGGGTCCTTTAATCTTTTGAACCCTGTAGTCATGAACACTTATTGTTAGTTCCTTGCAGGCTGGACATTCATGAATATCTTTTTCTAATTCAAAATAGACATTGATAGTTGATTCTTCAGTATTTCTTTCGATGTTTTTTAATTTTGCCCCTTTTATTCCGAATAAACTTTCGATATAATTACTATTAAGCATAAGCTAAACCTCCTGTGGATATTCGTCATGGTTTATTCACTCAGTAGGTTTTCGCTTATGCTTTTCATTTCTCCTGCTTGTAACCCCAACATTTATTATAGAACC
>DDLZ01000097.1:91411-98444 GCA_002340405.1 Bacteroidales bacterium UBA2559 | reverse complement strand
TTTACTAATAGAATTTAAGGTCTAATGGATTTTTTAATAATAGAATATGAACAAGATTGACCGTTCGAAAAGAGTGATGGATATATTCCTGGAAATATGTCAGATTCCCCGTCCGTCGGGACATGAGGAGAAGATGGGTGAATATTTGATGAATTTTGCATCTGCATGCGGACTTAAATATCTTAAGGACGATGTTGGCAATGTGGTAATCTTTAAGCCTGCAACACCCGGATATGAGAATCGACAGACGGTGATATTGCAGGCTCATCAGGATATGGTGTGCGAGAAGGAGGCGACTCTGGACCACGATTTTATGACACAGCCCATCAGTACATACGTGGAGGACGGATGGCTTAAGGCACGCGGCACCACTCTGGGGGCCGATGACGGAATAGGCATAGCTTTAGCCCTGGCTCTGTTGGACAGCAGTGAGATAGAGCACGGTCCCCTGGAGTGTCTCTTTACCGTATCGGAGGAGACAGGACTGATAGGCGCTACACAGCTTAAGCCGGGCATGATGAACGGAAAGATGCTTATCAACCTTGACTCCGAGGATGAGGGTGAGATTTTTATAGGCTGTGCAGGCGGGATAAACACATCGATAGAGTTTGATTTCAAGCTGGAGACCGTTCCCGCGGGCTATATGTGCCTACGGGTTGGGGTGGACAGATTTCATGGCGGACATTCGGGCGATGATATAGATAAGGGTTATGCCAATGCCAACAAGATTTTGGCACGTTTCCTTAATTCGGCTCTTGACAAGTATGATTTGCGCCTATGCAGTATTCAGGGAGGGAATCTTCATAATGCCATTCCGCGTGATGCCACAGCGGTGATTGCGATACCCTCATCTGACCGTGAGAAGATCCGTATCGATTTTAATCTGTTTGCCGCTGAGGTGCAGAATGAGTATCATGTGACCGAGAAGGAGGCCAAGTTCTTTATGGAGTCAACAGATCTTCTACAGGAGTGTATAGAGACAGATGTGGCCCGTAATATAATACGTTCGTTGTTTGCGGTCTTTAACGGCGTTTATGCTATGAGTATGGATGTGCCGGGTCTGGTGGAGACAAGCTCTAATCTGGCGCGTGTCCGCACGGAGCAGGGCAAGGTTACAGTAGTGAGCAGTCAGCGCAGTTCAGTTGAATCGGCAAAGTATGCCGTGCAGCAGACCGTTGCAGCCTGTTTCCGTCTGGCAGGAGCTAAGGTGGAGTCTAATGAGGGTTATCCCGGCTGGGCTCCCAATCCCAAATCGGTGCTGCTTGACATTTCAGTGCGTACCTATCGTGAGCTTTTTGGTCGTGACCCTAAGGTTAAGGCTATCCATGCCGGTCTGGAATGCGGACTGTTCCTCACCTCATATCCCGATTTGGACATGATCTCCATAGGTCCCACGCTCAGAGGCGTCCATTCTCCGTCGGAGCGTCTCGAATTGGCTACCGTTCCAATGGTATTTGACCATCTGATAGCCATTCTGCGCAATATTCCCTGAAATCCTGTTTCAGCCGCGGGATAGATCTTCCGTATCGGTTACGGAATAAGTTTCCTGTATGGGCTATAGATTGACTCCTCTGCTTCAACTGCGGATCAAGCCGGTGCGGTAGGCCTGCAGAAGAGCTTTCAGGTCCTCCACACGGCTCATAATGCGTTTGCCTTTGTCGGTATCACGGACCAGAATCTGCCGGTCGCTGTGTTTGACTACCTGGGTGGCGTCCACCACGTCCATTCCATGGGCTATTGAATCCTGTATGGACTCGAAGGGACGGTGACGGACAAGGCGCATTCCGTGTGAATTGTATATGAGTGTGTAACCGGCTATTCCGGTCTGTCTGTGATAGACCTTGGAGAATCCGCCGTCAATGACCAGAAGCCGGCCTCCGGCTTTTATGGGGCTTTCGCCGCTGGCAGCCTTGACGGGTATATGGCCGTTGATTATGTGGGCGTTTTCCAAATCGGTTATACCGAACTCCCGGAGTATCATTTCGCATATCTCACGCCGGTTCTTGAGATGATAATAGTTGCCTTTAGGCTCTGCGTGGGTCTCTTTTTCGGCTATGAAATAGCGTTCTAATGTGGCCATGCGTTTTTTGTCGAATGGAGGCGAAACGGGTCCGCACCAGAGATACCATATCAGGTCGCGGCCATACTCCTTGATGGGGTCGTCGGAAGAGGCGTAGTGAGCGGTACGGACATATTTGTCAATGGTGTCAAACAGGGCACGTCCCTTGTATTCAACACCCTCTATATTCATGGCAGCCAGTGTGCCGTCTTCGTTGAGCGGTACACTGCCGTGGTAGAGCAGATTGTTGTTGTGGACCAGATAGAGCGATCCGTTAGTATAGAAGCACTCCATATGTCGCGCCAGAGTCTGGCTGCTTGTGAAGCTGTGTACCAGGCGGTCTATTACGTTCTGCTCGGCCGGAGTGAGGCGGTAAGGGTCATCGGGGTCAATGGTGGGGAAATTGGTGTCGAGCAGACGGTACTCACGGTCATCAACTATGATAGTGCCGCGTTTCAGGTCCATCTTGTGTAGCAGGTTGCGGCTGTCCATTCCAAACTCGGGATGGCGGGCTGTCACGGCTGCTTCCAGCTTGAACTGGATTATGGTGATAGCTTTGTGCATTTGTGACATAAGGCGAACGGGCGGAATGTCGGCGGGAGTGTCATCGGACTTGACAGGGTCGAACAGGGTACAGGGGTCATCGGCATAGGTCTCCATTGCAAATGTGGCAAGGGGCAGTAGGCTTATACCATATCCGTCTTCAAGCGTACCCATATCGGCGTACTTTAGACTGTTGCGCAGTACATTGGCCACGCAGGCGGCGCTGCCGGCAGAGGCTCCCATCCATACCAGATCGTGGTTACCCCATTGTATATTATAATCCTTATACTTGCAGAGCATATCCATTATACGGTGGGCGCCCGGGCCGCGGTCGTAGATATCGCCTATAATGTGAAGATGGTCAATGACCAGGCTGCGGGTGACATTGGCTATCGCTATTATAAAGTAGCGGGCACGGCCGGTGGAGACTATAGTGTCCACAATGGCTTTGACATAGTTGTGCTTGGAGAGAAATGCACCCCTGGTTTCATGCATAAGTTCTTCGATTATATATGCGTAGTCTCTGGGAAGAGCTTTACGCACTTTGGATCGGGTATAGCGCGAAGAGACACGGGTGAGTACGGCTATAAGCTGCATGAGAGATACCTTGTACCACTCGTCAATATCGGAGACCTCGCTCTTGACTGCACGCATCTTGGCTTCGGGATAGCTTATCAGGGCACTCAGGCTGCGTTTTTCTTCATCGCTCAGGTCACTGCCGAAAACAGCCTCAATTTTTTGTTGGATAACGCCCGATGCCGAACGCAGCACATAGTCAAAGGCATCGTATTCGCCATGTATGTCGGTCACGAAATGTTCGGTCCCCTTGGGCAGGTTAAGTATGGCCTCAAGGTTGATGATTTCGGTCGATGCAGCCGCGATAGAGGGGAAACTCTTAGACAGCAGCTGTAAATATTCTATGCTACGCTCCATATTTTATTCGGTTTATGCAAATTTGGCTATAAATGTTCAGGTAGTATTTCCGTAAAACTCTCCATGGGGCGGTAGAGTCTCAAAGCACCCCTTTTGATGAGGGCAGGGTGTAGTTCCAGATGTCGCGGCGCACGGCTGATTTCAGGGCACGGGCGAAACATTTGAATATACACTCTATCTTGTGGTGTTCGTTGTTACCTTGGGCTTGAATGTTGAGATTCATGGCGGCAGAGTCGCTGAGCGACTTAAAGAAGTGCATGAACATTTCGGTGGGCATATCGCCGACCTTCTCGCGGCGGAACTCAGCCTCCCAGACCAGCCAACTGCGTCCACCAAAGTCCAGTACTGTCTGTGCCATGCAGTCATCCATAGGCAGGGCATAGCCGTAGCGCTCTATTCCGCGCTTGTCGCCCAGAGCCTTGCGGATGCACTCGCCCAGAGCTATTCCGGTATCTTCGATGGTGTGGTGTTCGTCCACGTTAAGATCTCCCTTGGCTTTGATGGTGAGGTCAATACCGCCGTGACGGCCTATCTGTTCCAGCAGATGGTCGAAGAACCCCAATCCGGTCTCTATGTCACATTCGCCCGATCCGTCCAGTTTCAGCTCTACCCATATGTCGGTCTCCTTTGTGGTGCGGCGAACCGATGCAGAGCGTTCGCCTGCAAATATGAATTCCGCAATTTTCCACCAGTCACGGCTACAGAATGCACATACGGGTTTAAGATTGTCGGGCAGTGAGCCGGCATTATCCTGCAGCAGTATGGCGCGGCAACCCAGGTTGAGAGCCAGCTCCACATCGGTAATACGGTCGCCTATGACGTAGCTTGCAGCCAGATCATACTCGGGTGTCAAATATTTTCCAAACATTCCGATACGGGGCTTACGGGTGGGAGCATTCTCTTCCGGGAATGTGCGGTCTATCAGTATGTCGGCAAATGTGATCCCTTCACCTTTCAGGGTATTGAGGATAAGGTTATGGGTCGGCCAAAAATCTTTTTCCGGGTACGATGCGGTTCCCAGTCCATCCTGGTTCGATGCCATAACAAACTCAAAATCGGTGTGGTCTTTGAGGAATGAGAGGCTCTTGAAGACTCCCGGCATGAATTCCAGTTTCTCAAAACTGTCAATCTGCTCATCGGACGGTTCGACTGCGATTGTACCGTCGCGGTCTATGAATAGGACTCGTTTTTTCATATTTTCTGTTTTAATGCATCAAGTAAAGCGTTGTTCTCCTCAACAGTACCGACGGTAATGCGGAGGGAGTTGCCGCAAAGAGCTACTTTGCTGCGGTTACGTACTATTATGCCTTTGTCAACCAAATAGCTGTAGGTGGCAAGGGCATCTTTTACGCGGACCAGGAAGAAGTTGGCATCGGATTTGTAAATCTTTACGGTGCACTCCAGTTTTGCAAACTCTTCCATAACCCGGGCGCGCTCGGAGAGTATGGCTTTTACCCACTCTTCAATACGCTCATAATGCATTAGCTCATCCATGGCGCGCTGCTGGGTGAGAAGGTTTATATTGTAAGGATATTTCACCTTATTCATTATGGTTATTATCTCCTGTGAGGCGAATGCCATTCCAAGGCGTATCCCTGCCATTCCCCATGCTTTGGAAAAGGTTTGAAGCACTACAAGGTTGGGTCTTAGGCTGAGTTGTTCCAGAAACGAGGGTACTCCTGCAAAATCTATGTATGCCTCATCGACTATAACAATCCCGTCAAAGGAGTCAAGCACCTTCTCTATTACCTCGCGGTCGATATTGTTGCCGCTGGGGTTGTTGGGCGAACAGAAGAAGAGCAGCTTGGTATGGTTGTCAATGGCTGCCAGAAGCTTCCCGGCATCGGGCTGGAAAGTCTCATCCAGCAGTACGCGACGATACTCTACGTTGTTTATGTCGGCACAGACTCCATACATTCCGTATGTGGGTTCAATGGCTACGACGTTGTCAATCCCCGGGTTACAAAAGATGCGATATAACAGGTCTATTGGCTCATCGCTGCCGTTACCCAGAAATATGTTTGCTGCCGGTACGCCCTTTATGGCGGCAATGCTCTGCTTGAGGTCACGCTGCAACGGATCCGGATAACGGTTTATAGGATTGTTGTAGGGGTTTTCGTTGGCATCGAGAAAGACATGGGCATCCCGTCCCTGATATTCGTCACGGGCCGATGTGTAGGGCTTAAGTGTCCAAATGTTCTCCCTTACCAGTTGTTTCAAATCTTTCATCTGTTTATCTCTTTAAGTCTTACTGTAACTGCATTCTTATGGGCATCCAGGCCTTCGCCGGCAGCCATTGTCTCTATTACCGGCCCCAAATTGGCCAATCCTTCATGGGAGAGCTCCTGAAAGGTTATTTTACGCATAAAGCTGTCTATGTTCACTCCTGAATAGGCTTTGGCATAGCCGCTTGTGGGCAGAGTATGGTTTGTGCCCGATGCGTAATCGCCGGCACTCTCAGGCGACCAGGGACCTATGAAGACCGAGCCTGCGTTTACCACCCGTTGGGCCAGTTCCTGAGAGTTGGCGGTCTGTATGATAAGATGTTCGGGCGCATATTCGTTGGTCATCTCCATTATCTCGTCATCATTGCGAAGCAGTATCATGCGGCTGTTTTCAAGGGCAGCCTCTGCAATATCGTTGCGGGATATCAGGGCGATTTGACGCTCCAACTCCTTCTCTACTTTGCCGATCATCGCTTCCGATGTGGTGAGCAGCAACGCCTGACTGTCGCGACCGTGCTCAGCCTGCGATAGAATGTCGGCCGCCACGAATGCGGGATTGGCATCGGCATCGGCTATGATCTCTACCTCCGATGGGCCGGCGGGCATATCGATTGCTACATCACGCAGCGATACTATCTGCTTGGCGGCGGTTACATAGGGGTTACCCGGTCCGAATATCTTGGATACCTTAGGTACACTCTCGGTGCCGTAGGCCATAGCGGCAATTGCCTGCGAACCTCCCAGCTTGAAGAGACGGTCCACACCTGCCACCCGGGCGGCGTAGAGTATGGCCGGGTTGATTCGCCCGTCACTCTCCGGAGGCGTGCAGAGTATGATCTCAGAACAGCCGGCAATACGAGCCGGAACAGCCAGCATAAGCACGGTTGAGAATAGGGGCGCCGTGCCGCCGGGTATGTATAGACCGACTCCGGTTATGGGAACCGCTTTCTGCCGGCAAACCACGCCGGGGGTGGTTTCCACCTTCAGCGGGGCAGGAATCTGTGCCCGGTGGAACTTGCTTATGTTAAGGGCGGCGCAGTCGATTGCCTTGCGCAGCTCTGCAGGAACCAGCGTCTCGGCTTCGTCAAGCTCGGCACGGCTCACAGCAAACGAATCGAGGGATACCTTGTCAAACAGCTGCTCATACTCCTTTAGGGCGCTGTCGCCCCTCAGGCGTACATCGTCGAGCACAGTCCGGACACGTTCGTAGAGGCCCTCCACCTCCATTGCAGGGCGACTCAGCAGCTCTTTCCACTCTGAACGGTCAGGATAA
>DDLZ01000097.1:62446-91395 GCA_002340405.1 Bacteroidales bacterium UBA2559 | reverse complement strand
GTGCAAGCGGCATAACGGTAGGGCTTTTGATACCGGGAAGTTCGGCTATTACATTGTTAAGGCAATCGTCGGGGACGTTCATCATAATGTATTTTTTGCCTTGGGCAGCCTTGACGGCATCAAACCTAAACAGCAGTTCTTCAAGAACCTTTATCTTCTCTTTGTCAAGATCAAGTTCCGGGTTGCCTATTAGTACGGCTTCGGATTGCATAACCACCTCAACCTCACGCAGATTATTACTTATCAGCGTTGAGCCGGTACTTACTATATCGAATATGGCATCGGCAAGACCTATGCCGGGAGCAATCTCCACCGAACCGGTTATGATATGGGTTGTGGCATTGATCCCTTTCTCTTTAAGGAAAGTGTTCAGGATAGAGGGATATGAGGTGGCTATCTTCTTTCCGTTGAACCATTCATATCCATGGTAGTCAGCAGCTTTAGGTATGGCAAGCGACAGGCGGCAACGGCTGAATCCGAGACGTTTAATGATATTGGCTCTCTTCTGACGCTCCACAAACTCGTTTTCACCCACTATGCCTACATCGGCCACGCCGTCGGCCACGGACTGAGGTATGTCATCATCACGCAGAAAAATTATTTCGATAGGGAAGTTACCGGCCTGGACCAGAAGCGATCTTTTGGATACTCCAAGTTTGATACCTGATTCTTGAAGGAGTTCCATTGTCTCGTCGTAGAGCCGCCCCTTGGATTGTACTGCAATTCTCAACATAGTCTATTTATTCTGTTTTTGATGTCCGGATAATCAAGGTCCGTAAATACATCGGTTATTCGTAATACACTTTAATATAAAAAAGGCTCGCCGCAAAATCGGTAAGCCTTCAGTACGCATTATAGCAATATACAACCGTCACAGCCTACCGATTATAGCCTGTAGGTGTGATGATGGTGAAAATATGCTCTATACTGTTTCATTTCAGATGCAAATATAGGTATTATTTCGTAAATCATAGGAATCTGCCTTGGAANNCTGTTTTTAACATAATTTTATGAAAATATTTGGTCATGATATAAATTAAGTGTACCTTTGCGCCCGAAAAATTTTTTACCGGTTTATGGAAAAAACACAATACAACGGACCGGATATGAGCAGGAAGAAAGTTTTCGTGCTTTTGTCAACAGCCCTAATAATTGTGATAATGTTCCTTGTAAAGACCTGTGCAGGGTCCGATGAGAAACATAAAGAACAGGAAGAATTAGTCTTAAATTCCATTGAGTATGTTGAAATCTCTCCTTATGACGAGATATTCAGACAAAATTCCGACAGTCTGTTTGACTGGAAACTGCTTGCAGCCATTGCATATGTAGAATCAAAGTTTGATACCTCTGCGGTATCGCACCGGGGCGCTATGGGACTTATGCAGATTATGCCGCGTACTTACCGTTATATGCTTGACAAAATGGGGCTGCCTGACACAATTGTACAAAACCCGGAACTCAACGTACAGGTTGCCGTAAGATACCTCAATGAACTTAACGGGTCCTTTAATTTTATTAATGAAGAGGAGCGTATTAACTACATTCTGGGAGGTTATAACGGTGGTCCAAATCATATTTTCGATGCTATGCGTTTGGCCCGGAAAAATGGCATAAACCGTTATAACTGGCAGAGCCTGACTCCGGTTCTCAATTCGCTCAAGCATGAAAGCGCCTACTCGGACAGCGTATGCAAATTCGGTCCTTTTGATGCTACTGAGACGCTTCGATATGTTAGGCTCGTAAAATCTAAGTACAACGAATACAAAGCTTTGGACCAGATGTTCAGAGAGCCGGAAAAACTTCTGGAGACAAATTAGAAATGAGATATATTATAACAATTGATCAGAGGACTTCATCATCGAAAGTACTTCTGTTTAATGAAAATCTGGATTTGGTAGATCACAGTGACATTCCTTTTAAGGTGACTCATTCCAAAACAGATTGGACTGAGGCCGATGCCGATGAGATTTATGAGGCTACATTGGAAGCAGTCCGTCAGTTGGATTTGCCGAAGGGAGATGACGTGACCTTCTCCGTATCGCTTGTCAACCAGCGGGAGACTTTCGTTATTTGGGACAAGAATACCGGAATCCCGGTTTATAAGGCTGTTCTCTGGCAGGATCGCCGGGGCGCACCATTCTGCCAGGAACTGGTAGAGAAGGGTTATGAGGCTACAATCCGTGAGCGTACGGGACTTATGCCCGATCCCTATTTTTCGGCCAGCGGTGTAAAATGGGTGCTTGACAATGTGCAGAGTGTAAGGGAGAGGGCAGAGAGAGGTGATCTGATGTTCGGCACTATAGATACATGGTTGATATGGAAACTGACAGGCGGCAGGGTACATGCTACGGATTATTCCAACGCCTCCCGCACACTCCTTTTTAATATAAATGATCTGGATTGGGACAGCGTTATGCTGAAACTGTTTACCATTCCGGCCTGTATTATGCCTGAAACCCGACCTTCGGACAGCACTTTCGGTGAGACGGATCTGGGCGGTCTGCTTCCCGAGGCCGTTTCGATAGCCGGTGTGCTGGGTAATTCGCACGGCGCTCTGGTGGGTCAGGTGTGTTTAGAGTCCGGTACCGGTAAGACCACTTATGGGACAGGTTCGTCCGTTATGTTCAATGTGGGCGAGCAGCCTGTCAAAGCTCCTAACGGAATGGTCTGTTCGGTGGGCTACTCCATGTTCGATCACACCTTCTATGTTTTGGAAGGACATGTCCATTCATCGGGAGCAGTGTTGGACTGGCTTAGGGATAATCTGCAGCTTGTTGATTCAGAGGAAAATATAAATGAAATAGCAGAGAGTGTACCCAACAACGGCGGAGTCTATTTTGTGCCGGCTTTTTCAGGTTTGGGTTCACCATGGTGGGTCAATGATGCAAAGGCTATGATTACGGGACTTACCATGTCATCGACTAAGGCTCATGTTGTAAGGGCTGCTTTGGAGTCGATTGCCTATCAGGTTGCCGATGTTATTGAACTTGCCACACGTGACCTGAATACACCAATCCGGGAACTATCCATAGACGGCGAATCGGCCAACAACGATTTTTTGATGCAGTTTCAGGCTGATATTTTGGGATTTCCGGTCAAGAGACTCAGATTGGAAGAGGCTTCGGGACTTGGTTCCGCCATACTGAACTGCTGCGCCTGCGGAGTCTATACCAGCGTGGAAGAGATTAAGGAAATAAGAAAAACCAGTGAGATTTGTCTGCCTTCAATGAAGCCGGAGGAGCGTATTCAGAATCAGCAGGGATGGCTGCAAAGCGTACATACTGTGATGCTTGGCGTAAAGCGTCAATAACTGTTTTCCATGTTTTGATCACCGTTTGAGTGCACGGGCCATTTCACGCTTGTCTTCACTCTCTTTTATAGATTCGCGTTTGTCATATTGACGCTTACCCCTTGCCAGCGCTATGACCAGTTTTGCCAATCCGTTTTCATTGATAAAGAGACGGGTAGGGACTATGGTAAGTCCGGGTGTTTTGCTGTCATTGGCCAGTTTTTTCAATTCTCTTCCGGTCAGAAGCAGCTTTCGGTCCCGTTTGGCGGAGTGATTGTTGTATGAGCCGTAGAAATACGGGGCAATATGCATATTCTTGACCCAAAGTTCACCATTGACAAATGTACACCACGTGTCAACAAGGCTGGCTTTGGATTCGCGTATCGATTTGATTTCGGTTCCGGTCAGGACAATGCCGGCAGTGTAGGTCTCAATCAATTCATAATCGAATGATGCTTTCTTATTCTTTATGTTGACGGATGCTCTTTTTTTCGCAGTCATCTCCTTTTTGGAATGTCAGAAATCAAATGGTATTTGAACGGTCTGAGACAATCCCGGAATAGGTAACTTGAATTCGGGATTGTTTTGGTTTTTGCTATTTTTCGCCCTCAGTGAATCAGGGGTGATCATCTTGACATATATATGATCGGTTTCGAGCGTACGGAGCGAAGTGAGCAATCTGTTGCGGTGAGCCTGCTCTGCTGAGTCTGCGACAGGAGCAGTCAGGGTTGATATATCGCAGCATAAAATAGTCTGGGTAAAATCGGGGTTCAGGCTTACGTCAGCATCGGGAATGTATGAGTAGATACGAACCAGCAGTGTGTCGGAGGCGACTCCGACAGGATACATATAGAACTCGGGCTTACGGGCGTTTTGAGGAATAAAATAGATGGGACATATGTTTACAATATGTCCTGTGTTCCATATAGCCGGATAAGAGGTACTTCCCAGCATCATTTTCGTAAATTGGTAATAGTAGTTAAGCGAGTCAGCCGGTTTCTGATCCTCCATAGAGATGACCGGAATCTTTTCAAGACTACGCAGTTCAACACTATTATTGTCCATATAACCCACTGCCTTAAAATCCATTACGGCTATTACGCGGTCACCGTCGGTGACGTTGAATTTGCCCAGATGCGACGGGAGGTTGAAATTGCTAAGATAAACAGTCTCTTCAAACTGCCCTGTTTTGTCAATGGATAACCAAACTTTGGTCTCGTCTGCGTTTACTGTTCCAATACGGAACAACCTCTCTGAATAGGTTGAGGGTTCCATAGGGTCACATCCGGTAAACGTCAATGCACATAATGAAATAACAACCGGAATGATGATTTTTTTCATATCAGTAACTTTTTTAGGACGTTCAGGTAAAAGTCAAATCTCTCCGATGCAAATATAATCAGAATTAATANNTTGAACAGACGTCACATCGTCAACGATATTATTATGCCGTTTTTTCAGAAAAAGCCGGAAAAAATGAGTAAATTTGCATTTGATTTTGAAAAATCACGTAATAAAATAATTCATTTATGATCTACTCAAAAGAAGTTGAACACATGTGCGTGGTCCAGAAAGGACCCAAGCACGGTCCATCCCCCATTCCGGAGGAGGGAAAATGGATTCAGGTCAAAGAGATAAAGGATATCTCAGGTCTGACTCACGGTATCGGTTGGTGTGCACCTCAACAGGGTGCCTGCAAGCTTACATTGAATATCAAGAAAGGTATCATTGAGGAGGCTCTCGTTGAAACCCTCGGCTGTTCGGGCATGACACACTCGGCCGCAATGGCAGCTGAGATACTTCAGGGCAAGACTCTGCTTGAGGCTTTGAATACCGATCTGGTATGCGATGCTATCAATACCGCCATGCGCGAGCTCTTCCTGCAGATTGCTTATGGACGTTCACAGAGCGCTTTTTCTGAGGGCGGTCTGGTTATAGGTTCCGGTCTGGAGGATCTGGGCAAGGGTCTTCGCAGTCAGATAGGTACTATGTACGGCACCAAAGCCAAGGGGGTACGCTATCTTGAGTCAGCCGAGGGTTACATCAAACGTATCGCCCTGGATAAGGATGATCAGGTGTGCGGTTATGAGTTTGTTAATCTTGGCGTTTTCATGGAAGAGGTGAAGAAGGGGGTCGATGCAAATGAGGCTCTTAAGAAGGTTACATCAACTTACGGACGTTTCAGTAAGGAGGCCGGCGCCGTTAAATATATTGATCCACGTAAAGAATAAGGAGATACAAAAATGATTAGAGAAGTAAAGTTTGAATCGCAGGATCGTCGCATGAAGAAGATCCTCGCTGCTCTCAAAGAGCATGGAATCTCCTCAATCGAAGAGGCAAATCAAATTTGTGACAGTTATGGCATAGATCCTTATAAGATCTGTGAAGAGACTCAGCCTATCAGTTTCGAGAATGCCAAATGGGCATATGTATGCGGTTGCGCCATTGCTCTCAAAGAGGGTGAAAAAACCGGTGACAAGAGCGCTGTCAAGGCCGCCGAAAATATCGGCATAGGTCTTCAGAGTTTCTGCATACCCGGTTCGGTTGCAGAAGACCGCAAGGTCGGTCTGGGGCATGGTAACTTGGCTGCCCGTCTGCTCAACGAGAAGACTAAGTGTTTTGCATTCCTGGCCGGTCACGAATCATTCGCTGCCGCTGAGGGAGCCATTAAGATTGCAGCAAATGCCGACAGGGTAAGAAAACAGCCTTTACGTGTAATATTGAACGGTCTGGGTAAGGATGCCGCACAGATTATCAGTCGTATAAACGGTTTTACATATGTGCAGACCAAGTTCGATTACTATACAGGCAAACTTAAGACGGTAAAGACTATCCCTTACAGCGACGGTCCGCGTGCCATAGTGAAATGTTATGGCGTTGACGATGTACGTGAGGGTGTTGCTGTCATGTGGAAAGAGGGTGTTGACGTATCCATTACCGGAAATTCAACCAACCCCACACGTTTCCAGCATCCCGTTGCAGGCACCTATAAGAAGGAGCGTGTTTTGGCCGGTAAGCCCTATTTCTCAGTGGCTTCAGGTGGCGGTACAGGCCGTACCCTTCATCCTGACAATATGGCTGCAGGTCCTGCCTCGTACGGTATGACCGATACTATGGGCCGTATGCACAGCGATGCTCAGTTTGCAGGTTCTTCGTCAGTACCCGCACACGTTGAAATGATGGGCTTTCTGGGCATGGGTAACAATCCGATGGTAGGCTGCTCGGTAGCCTGTGCCGTTGAAATCACTCATGCTTTTGCCGCCAGGTGCAAGAAGTAACCGATGACTTTTAAATAGAGAAAGTCTCTGCAACTTCATAGATGCAGAGACTTTTTTTGTAGCGCTTACGGGAATCGAACCCGTATGCCAAGATTGAGAATCTTGTATCCTAACCGTTAGATGAAAGCGCCATTCAGATATTATCTGTTTTGCATTAAGAAAGCGGAAGCTGGGGGATTCGAACCCCCGGTACGGTTGCCCGTACGGCAGTTTAGCAAACTGCTGGTTTTAGCCACTCACCCAAACTTCCCTGGGAACCGTATCCCCGGCCATCCGGTTAAATAGACCGTTCTTAAGCGGGCACAAAGATAACATGCAGATTTGAGTTCTGCAAACTTTTATTTCTTTTTTATCGCCCGTAGATTCAACCGGCAAATGCATTCTATGATTTGAAAACCTGTCAATATTTTCCGACGTTCAGTTGTGGAAGGACGGACGGGTCAATAAGGCGGCGCAATTCAACCGTATCGTGTGGTTTTGAATATCTCTCTGTCGGCGGAAATCGGATTTTTGGGAATCAGCATCAGAAAAAGATATAAAATGCGTTATCTTTGTAAAGTATAATCATAGTGAACATATCGGACGAGATGGAAAAACAACTGCCGCGCGGCTGTAAGATCATTGAGTTTCCCCTGGCGGTTGATGACCGCGGGGCACTTTCGTTTGCCGAAGGAGCACGTCATATACCTTTCCAGATTGAACGTGTATTTTGGATTTACGATGTGCCTGAAGGTAAGACCCGTGGCGGTCATTCTCATTGTGAAACGGCCGAGGTTGTGATCCCTTTGAACGGCAGTTTTACAATAACTGTCGATGACGGCAGGCACAGTGCCGAAGTGAGAATGGAATCGTCGGGAAAGGGGATCCTGATACCGCAGGGTGTCTGGTGCCATCTGCATGACTTCGCGCCCGGGACCATCTGTCTGGTTTTCGCCTCACATCCGTATGACGCATCGGGTTACATCAACGATTACAGTGAGTATTTGAACGAACAGCTTTCGGTTGTAAGATATGATCTTTCACGGCAAACGGAGTGGGATAGTTTTGTTCGAATCTCTAAAAACGGTACATTCCTTTTGGAAAGGGGATATATGGATTATCATGCTGCCCGTTTCACCGATTGTTCGTTAATGTTTTACAAAAAAGGCAACCTGATAGCCATGCTGCCGGCCAACTGGAAGGAGGAGGAGGGGACTGTGCAGTCACATGGCGGACTGACATACGGCGGACTGATTGTCTCTCCGTCAATGGTTGCAATCAATGTACTTGAGGTCTTCAGTTGTGCCATTGACTGGATGAAGCGTGAACTCGGAGCCCACCGTTGGCTCTATAAACCAATTCCTTACATTTATAGCAGCATACCGGCCGAGGAGGATCTTTATGCCCTGTTTCGCAGTGGCGCCGTACTTAAGGAGCGCGGAATTTCATCGGTGATAGACTGCTCTAACCGTCTGCCTATGCGGCAATCCCGTAAATCGGGTTGTGTGAAAGCTACGAAATCGGGGCTTAGGATAGAGCAGGGGAATATGACCTCGCATCTTGAGGCTTTCTGGAACATACTTGCCGGTATCCTTAATGAGAAACATGGCAAGAATCCGGTTCATACCGTATCCGAGCTTCAGCTTCTGCATAGCCGCTTTCCTGAAAACATCAAACTCTTTGTGGCCTTGAAAGAGGAGTCGGTCGAAGCCGGAGCCCTGATCTATGATACCGGTAAGGTGGTACATACGCAGTATTTGGCCTCGTCGGAGTATGGAAAAAGGAACGGTGCACTCGATCTGCTCTTGCGCAATCTTATCGATGATGTCTATTCCGACTGCACCTATTTTGATTTCGGGGTTTCGACCGAAGACGGAGGCGCTTTTCTTAACGAGGGGCTTATTTTTCAAAAGGAGGGGTTCGGTGCCCGCTCAATAGTATATGATACATACGAAATGCTATTCTAAAGTATGATAAAATTTCTGCCACTTGATAAACTGAACGGGAGGTATTCCGATGAGATCCGCAAGGCGGTGCTGCGTGTCGTTGAGAGCGGCAGGTATCTGACGGGAACCGAAGTGCGCGGTTTTGAGTATGACTATTCGGAATTCACGCAGACCGGGAACTGCGTGACTTGTGCATCCGGGCTGGATGCCTTGTGGCTGATACTGAGGGCATATATTGAGTTGGGCGTAATGGAGCCCGGCGATGAGGTGCTGGTTCCTGCCAATACCTTTGTTGCATCCATACTTGCCATTACCGACAACGGACTGAAGCCGGTTTTGGTTGAGCCGGGATTAAGTACGCTTGTCATAGACGAGCGTCAGTTGGAGAGACTGATAACGCCTCGAACCAAGGCGTTGATGACTGTCCATCTGTACGGGCGTATATCGTGGTCGGGAGAGATGGCCGATTTTTGCATGAAAAATGGTCTTAAACTTATAGAAGACAATGCGCAGGCGCACGGATGCATGACTCTGAACGGTCGCAGGACAGGCTCTTTGGGCGATGCGGCAGGTCACAGCTTCTATCCCGGAAAGAACCTGGGAGCTTTGGGCGATGCCGGAGCTGTAACGACCGATGACGGAATTCTGGCCGATGTGATACGCACTTTGGCCAACTATGGGTCGAGTGAAAAGTATCTGTTCCGGTACTGTGGCCGCAACAGCCGTATGGATGAGATCCAGGCAGCCGTACTCAGGGTAAAATTGCGTTATCTGGACAAGGATAATGAGGCTCGAAGACGGGTAGCCGCAATGTACATGGAGGGAATAGATAATCCTCTGATAAATTTCCCGGATATACTTCCCGAGCAGTCAAACGTATGGCATCAGTTCCCGATTTTTTGTAAAAGGAGAGACGAATTGCAGGAACACCTCTACTGCAAAGGAGTGGAGACTCTGATCCATTATCCTGTTCCGCCTCATAAACAGCAGTGTTACAGTATGTTCAATAACCTTAGTCTGCCTGTGACGGAAAAGATTCACGCCACTGAACTGAGTCTTCCCATAAATCCCGTTTTAACGGAAAAGGAGGTCCGTACGATCATTGATGCTGTAAACGGGTTTAGTTGAACTTTGCCGAGTGACGACAGAAAAAACAGCGCAGTTGAATGGGTCTAGTCGTGATGATAGGGCAGATTGTTGATGATTGAGAATGCCCTGTAGAGTTGTTCGGTAAAGATCAGTCTTACCATTTGGTGTGAAAATGTCATGCGTGACAGCGACAGTTTTTCCGAAGCACGTCCATATATCTCAGGGGAAAATCCGTAAGGCCCTCCAATTATGAACACCAATCTCTTTGCAGATTGTGTAAGACGTTTTTCCAGCCATGAAGCCATATCGGATGAGCTCATGCCGGCTCCTTTTTCATCGAGCAGGACTACCTCATCGGAAGGTCGGAGCAATTTTAAAATCCTCTCCCCTTCAAGCGTTTTCTGGACCTCGGTGTTTGTGTTGCGGGTCTTTTTGAGGTCGGGAATGACCTGAATATCAAAGCGTATGAAGCGTCCTATACGGGTTTTGTACTCCTCTATGCCTTTGCTGAGCCACTCTTCATCCGTTTTGCCTACTACAATAAGAATTATGTTCATAATCAGAATTCTATAAGTTTCAACCACGAATATACAATCGTTGCTGCAGATTTTGGACATTCGGATGATATTTGTTAAGTTTGCAGACTGAATTCGAGGAAGATCGACAATCAATGTACGTAGATCTGTTACAACAGTTAGATACGGAGACTATCAGTTTCAATCAGACGGGAACCCGTTTGTTGGGATTGTTTATGGTATTCGTGATGTATGGTGTAGCACTGGGTCTAAAACCCCATTTCTTCCGGAGCGTGCTCAATCGTCCGCGTTCACTTTTTATAGGACTTGTATGTCAGTGGGTGGTTCTGCCTTTTTTTACCTTCCTGCTTTGTGCTGTATTGCATAATATCCTGTCGGCGACGGTTGCTATGGGGTTGATACTTGTGGCGGCATGTCCGGGTGGGGCGGTATCTAACTTTATGACCTCGTTTTCAAAAGGCAACACTGAACTTTCGGTGATAATGAACGCAATCACTACTATGGGCGCTCCTATTTTTACTCCCATCAATTATGCTATCTGGGGCGGCTTGTATGTGAAATATTTTGATGCAGCCGCCGGAAGTGTGCTTCGTACTCTTCAGGTCTCACCTCTGCTGGTTTCATATACCGTAATCATTATAATAGGAATTCCTATCCTTTTGGGACTTCTTACGGTAAGGTTCGCTCCTAAAGTGACAGACCGGCTGAAAGAGATAATGCGATATGCTTCAATTGCCATTTTTATAGGTATTGTAGTCATGATGCTTTCACAGAATTTCAACCTGTTCGGCAAATATATAGGAATCGTATTTGTTTTGGTTCTGGTCCATAACTTCTGCGGATTGTTGATAGGTTATGTCGGCGCCACAATAGGGTCTGTTCCCGTCAAGGACCGTCGGGCAGTTACACTTGGAGTGGGAATACAGAATTCGGGGTTGGGACTCATACTTCTCTTCAACACCAATATATTTCCGCCTGAAATAATTAAAGGCGGAATGGTCTTTGTAACGGCATGGTGGGGGATATGGCATATCATTTCCGGGTTACTTGTATCGGGTATATTCCGTTTTACGAGTTTCGATTCGGTCGGTCTGTCAAAACGTAATGTAAAAAGATGAAAAGGAAAATACAGAGCGGCAGTTTCAAATATTTCTTTGTCAAGTTTTTTGTTGACTGGTCAGTAAAGAGTTCATACAAAAAATATCAGGTCGAGGGGATCGAAAACATCCCTTCGGATGGCAGTACAATATGGGCATCAAACCATACTAATGCTCTTATGGATCCGCTGGTGGTACTATCGGCGACACCGGGTCAGAAAGTATATATGGCGCGTGCCGATATTTTCAAAAAGAAATCGGCCTTAAAATGGCTTGAATTTCTGAAAATAATCCCGATATACCGCATCCGGGACGGTCTGAATTCAGTCAAAAAAAACGATGAGGTTATAGCTCAGGCAACCGATATCCTATTGGACAATGTTCCTCTGGTAATCTATCCGGAGGCCACTCACAGACCCAAACATTCACTGCTGAAACTTAGTAAAGGGATCTTCCATATAGCCTATTCGGTATATGATAATTCCGATAAAAACCGCCCGGTATATATCCTGCCTATCGGTCTTGAGTACGGGGATTATTTCAGATTCCGTTCGACCGTGCTTGTAAAATTCGGCAAACCCATCGATGTGAGTGCTTTCATCCGTGCCAACGATGATGAACCCCGGCCGGTTCAGATGCAAAAACTCCGTGCTTTACTGACGGAGAAACTGGCAGAACTGATAACGTTTATTCCCGACGACGATGATTATGACGTTATATGGGAGTATGTCAAATTGAAGGCTGCCGAAAAGAAGACATTTTTTAAAACCCTGAAAAAGGTCGAGTCTTCTACCGGCAAGAAGCTGAAAGGGCTAATGCGCAATCTGGCGGTTAACAAGAGTCTGGTTGACGAAGTTATCGGGCTTAGGGAAAAAGAACCGAAAAAAACGGGAGAGCTGTTATATAAGATAGAACGGTTCCGTTTATGGCGTATTCAAAACGGTATCTCCGTCTATTCAATATCCGATGAAAAGGGGTGGGGAAAGATTCTGATAAAGTTCTTTATTATGCTGGCGGGATTGCCCTATTATATGTTTAGCGCTCTGGCAAGCGCTCTTATTTGGGTTCCTACAGTGATTCTGTTATCAAGGATACAGGATGATGCATTCTACAATTCTGCCAGATTTGCTGCCAGATTTGCACTTTCTCCAATCTCGTTTATTCTGTGGATAGTTCTATATTTTACTTTTCTTCCCTGGCAGTTCGCGCTGGCCTGTTTGCTCTTGTCGATACCGTCACTCAGGTATTTGTACGATTATGGTTCGTTTGCCAGACGGGTACTGTCCGACCTGCGTTGGAAATTCCGTAAACACAAGGCTCCCGATTACAAGGATCTGTTTTAAAGGTCAGATAGAGTTGTAAAAATCCAAATATTCCGAGGCTACTTTGATATAGTCATGATGCCGCCTTATATATTCCACCGATTGACGTTTCAGTTCGGGTATTGCTTCAGGTGAAGTAATGAGTTCTTCAATTTTGGAATATACGCTGTCGTAATTCGGCTTTACATTTACTATTGGTCTCAGGTTGTTTTCGCCGAGTATGGAGTAGTTTTCAGGCTCACCGCCGCCAATATTAATGATGCCTTTTGACATCGCAAGAAGCGAATTCATTGACGGGGTATAGCTGTACAACTGGTCCAGGATGGCATCGCTTCCATCCATCATTTTATTGTACTGTTCAAAAGAGACCCCTTCGGCTATATTTATTTCAACCTTTTTTGGATGAACTGACCGTACATCGCGGGCTGCCCGGAGCATTATGTCGGTTCCCTTGTAGGCCGACCGATTCCTGCTGATACCTACAAATAGTCTGACCGGTCCTCCACTGAATGAGAGGTTGGGCCTGTCGGGCAAAACGATGGGAAAGGGGATAAAAGTCATCTTGTCGTGAATAGGCTTTCCGTTGCGTCCTGCATCAGTTATTTCGCGGTATGTAGCCCAATATTCGTAGAGTCCCGCCACTATGCCGTCGCAATCCCCGGCTATCATACGGTTTAATCTCTCTTTTGTCGTTCCTATCCACTCCTTACGGTGTATTTCGGCTTCGGGGTCCGTGCGGATGGTCTCCCCGAAATTAAAATCGCTGTATCGGAGCGGACGTATATTAGAATTTATGCTTACCCAATAATAGTCCATTCCGAAAGCCCCGAGAACAATTTTTCCGTTGTGCCGTCTAAGGTATTTATAGATAGAAAATATATGTTCTGCCTTCAGTTCCAAGAACATGGGATTGATAATCTGGACAATGTCATACCCTCTCATTTTGGGCAGAGCTTTAAGGAGACGTCCCGCAAAGTTGAGCCGGCGGGAGGGATTGCGGTAGAGGTCAATGTCGCGCGGGTAATCTTTCCAGTCGTCGCCGTCGCTTGCAACGCATACCTCTTGTCCGATACTCCTCAGGCCTTGAGCCAGAGTGTTGTGTACGTTGCTGTATTCACCTAAAAGCAGTATTTTCATTTGTATCTTTTTTCGGCAATATGAAGCAGGAGCAGACCTGCGCGGCTTGTTGATAATCTTGAAAACAGCTTGAACTTTAATGAGTAACCGTTGTCGCGCAACGGGAAAGCCCCCAGAGCCGAAAGATTTTCAACCTGTTTTGCTGCAGCTTCGCGCCAATCGTCACGCCGCAGGGTACGCCTTAGGTGGTCCATTGCCAGATAACTTATTTTACGGTTCAAACCGTCATGAGGTTCAGCGAGATGTTTGTCTCTGAAGGCGATAAGATGCCTGAGAGCCTTCAATGTATCCCGGGATTTTTGTTCACTCTTTTCGGGCGAATAGGAGGTTATGATGGAACCGTCGCGAATATAGTATGCATAGACCGGAAAGTCCGTATGGATATATCTGTGACTGTAGAACATCATCCTGGGAGTAAATTCCTCATCTTCGATATAGGAATTTTCCATAAATCGAAGTCCATGCTCTTTTATGAGTGAGGTGCTTATCAGATAGCGGCAGGCGCTTCCGAACAGGTTGTATCGGCGCATATATTCGTTACCTGTCATAGGTCCCGAAAAAGAGGGAGTTCCGCTTTTTATATTGCAGATATCGCTGCCGCAAGAGGTGGGTTTGATGCCGAATCCCAGCAGATCGGCTCCGCTCTCTTCCATCTTTCTGATACAGAGAGCCAGAGCGCCCGGATAGTAGAAATCGTCGGCATCGAGAAATGTCAGCAGATTACCCGATGCATTATCTATGCCGGTATTTCTGGCTGCTCCCAACATATTGTGCTCACGTCTAATGTAGATGAGAGGTTTATCTTCAAATTCATCCAGAACAGGATCTCCGGGCGAGCCGTCATTGACAATCAGAATCTCGTAGGCGGCAACACCGTCCAGACTGTCACAGGCAGACCTTATGGCTCTTTTGAGCAATTTTTCGGTCGCTATGTTTTGGTCGGGATTGTAGTATGGTATGATTACCGATATCATGACGGGTATTTTTTAAGCGCCATAAAATTACAAAAACTCTTTGCACCCAATATTGATGCTGAAACCGATTTAAATACCTGCTTGAGAGGAAGTCCTGAACTTAAAAGTGCACCGAAACGCGGCCTGTATAGACTTAACTGTTTCGCATTGGACTCCAGATAAGTGTGTTCGGCATCCCGGCAGCGGCAGAGATCTATCAGGAGGTTGAGGCAGACATTCCACAGACGTACTTTGTGGATCTCATCAACGCCGGGATCCGATATTTCCCGTAACAGTCTGAAGTTGTGCCTGAAGAGCGGTTCCTGATTTTTGAACCTGTATGTGCGGGTGATGCTGCCTTCGGATTTGTGGTAGAGATAACGCCCTCTGTCCGAGTATCTTACCTCTCTGCACAGGTGTAATATATCGGGGAGTATGGCAGCATCTTCAAAGGTTTCGCCTTCGGGAAACCTGATATTGTCAAACAGCCTACGGCGGAAGAGCTTGTTGCAGGCGTAACAATGGCGGTATCCCTCATTCTCAATCCAGTGCCGGAAAATCCGGTTACCGCTAACTGTTGTAGGTTCAAAATTAACCGTGAGAGATTCGGGAGAACCGTAATGTACCGTAACGGGAAACTCTATAAGGTCCGTGGCGGGATGTGATCCCGCCCATTCCATATTTCCCGCCAAAGTACCCGGGACCAACTCATCGTCGCTGTCAACGAATNNAAAGTACCCGGGACCAGTTCATCATCACTGTCAACGAATGATAACCATCTGCCTTTCGAGGCTTCGATGCCGTTGTTTCTGGCGGCGCTTAGACCACCGTTGTTAATACGGTGGATGACACGTACCTGCCTGTTGTCCGATGCAATGTCGTCACATAATTCGGAGCTGCCGTCAGACGAACCGTCATTGACCAGAATGATCTCCATGCCGGAGAGATTCTGGGCCAAAACGCTCTTCACACATCTTTTCAGTGTGTAGCGGCTGTTGTAAACCGGAATAATTACCGATAACTCTGTCATCTCATCTGTTTGTTACAAAAACGGCAAAATGATATTTTTATTACAGTTTTGTGTAATTTTGTGCCAGTCTAAGAGTTAATATAGAGTGACACACTATAAAACAGACCCAAAACAGGAGGGACAAGGTCAGTCCGATGCCTATGACCACATAATCAAATATACCGGATTGTTCGGCGGCGTGCAGGGACTTACGGCCCTGATAACCATTGTGCGGACCAAGCTTGTCTCCCTGCTGCTCGGCCCGACCGGCTTCGGTATAAACGAGTCATTTAACAGGACTTTGAATCTGGTAAAGAGTACCACTGACCTGGGAATACCGTTCAGTGCGGTAAAAAATGTCTCCGAGCACAGGGAAGAGAAGGCCTATGGTCCTCTTGTCGAAAGTATATTGGTGACCCGTACATGGGCTCTGATCACAGCTGTGGCAGGTATGTTCTTATGTATTGTTCTTTCGCAGCTTTTCAGCTACTGGGCATTCAAAGGAGACCGTGGTTATACACTCTCATTTCTGCTGCTCTCACCTGTAGTGGCATTCAGCGCCATCAACGGCGGCGAGACGGCAATCCTGAAGGGTGCCGGTATGTTGCGTCAGCTGGCCAAAAGTCAGCTTATCAATGTAATAGCGGCACTCTGTATCTCGGTCCCGCTCTATTGGCGGTTCAGGCTTCTGGGTCTGGTGCCCTCGCTGGTTCTGGTCTCCTTCGCCTCCATGCTCGTTACATGCAGGTACTCGTTCAAGGCCTTTCCATATAGGGTGAAACCTTTTTCCGGAAAGACTCTGGCCAAGGGTTTCAGTATGATCCGGTTGGGAATATTTTTTACCATTGCAGCATTCTTCGGTTCGGGTGCCTTGTCCATAATAGGCAACTATCTGATGAAATATGGCAATGCCGAGATTACCGGTATCTACAGTGCCGGTTATCTACTTATTTCATATTTGGGAATGTTTGTATTCTCGGCAATGGAATCGGACTTTTTTCCAAGGCTGTCGGCGGTCAACAGGGACAGTTTGAAGGTCGGTGAGCTTGTAAACCGACAGGCTGAGGTGGCCGTATTGCTGATATCGCCCATGATAGTGGGATTCATAGTTTTTCTCTCACTGATCGTAAGCCTTCTGTTAACACCAAAATTTGCCGATGCCGTCCCTATGGCAAGGCTAGCAGTTATAGGGCTGGTTTTCAAGTCTATAACTCATCCGCTCTCATACATCTCTTTGGCTAAAGGCGATTCCAAAACCTTTATGTTGCAAGAGGTGCTGTATGATCTCATTTTCGTGACATCGGTGATATTGTTCTTCAATATGGGAGGGGTCACCATGACCGGTCTGGCACTTACCGTATCGGCTTTTGCCGATTTGCTGATAGTGGGCGCCATAACCCGTGTCAGGTACGGAATTCGCCTTAAGAGACGGGCATTGACCGTATTCTCTGTACAGCTGCCTATAATTTTGGCCTCCTGGATACTGTTTACCTATGCGGAGGGGTGGTGGCGTTGGATTGCGGGGATTGCGCTGTTTGCCGTTTCGACAGTCTATTCCTTGTATTATCTTAAAAAGGATACGGCATTTATCAGAAATGTAAGTGACAGAATAAAACGCAAACTCAACCGATGAGCAGAATAACAGTTCTGGTTGCCGCTTACAATGCGGAGAAATACTTGGCGGAGAGTCTCGATTCCTTGCTTGGGCAGACTCTGCATGATATTCAGATAGTATGTATAGATGACGCTTCAACCGATTCCACACCCGACATTCTGGATGAATATGCTGCACGGGACAGCCGCATCAAGGTAATTACCGAAAAGGTTAACCGGGGACAGGCTATTGCAAGAAACCAGGGGATCGATATTGCCGAGGGTGATTACATAACCATGCTTGACGCCGATGACCGTCTCTCGGCCGATGCTTTGGAATCGGCTGTAAATATGCTCGACGCCAATCCTGAGACCGGTGCGGCGCTTTTCCGGCTTGTATGGTTCGATGAGGATGGTGTAACTCCCTATCCGATGCGCTCGGACAAGCGGGTCTGGAGTGGTCAGGAGGCCTTTGAATTGAGTCTGGACTGGTCCCTGCACGGATTGTACGTTGCCCGCGCCGAACTGTTTAAGAGATGGCCGTACGACACCTCCTGCCGGTTGTTCAGCGATGACAATACCACCCGGCTGCACTATCTGAATGCAGGTGTGGTGAGATTGTGTGAGGGAGTCTATGAATACCGCCGGCACGGGGAGAGTATGACCAACAGGATATCTGCCGAGAGGATTGATCTACTCGAAGCCAATGCCTCCATGATGCGGCAGCTCAGGGAGGCCGGTCAGCCCCGCAGAGTCTTGGCAATATTCGAAAGGGAGAGGTGGATCAATCTGACGGGAATATGCGGTTTCTGGCTAAGACACAGTGAGATACTTGATAAGGATAAGGCTCTGGAGCGATTCAGGGCGGTCTGGGAGGATATAGACAGGACTCTGCTTCCGGCCGGATTGAAGATGAAGTTCGGCTATATCCCGTGCCGGACTTTCAAATTATATTTCAGGCAGGTTGAATTCTATTTCACTTTGCGGCGGTTATTGGGAAAATAATTCTACCTTTGCTATATTAGATGCGATTAACAAATTAAAAATAAGAGTATATGGATAAATTGCTTGAACAGGTAACGGCGAAGGCCAATGAGTGGTTGGACGTTTTTTTCGATGAGAATACCCGTAATGAGGTTAAGGCATTGCTCTCTAAGGATGATAAGACAGGTCTGATAGACGCGTTTTACAAAGATCTGGAATTCGGTACCGGCGGTTTACGCGGTATTATGGGCGCAGGCTCCAATCGTATGAACATATATACGGTGGGTATGGCTACTCAGGGTATGGCCAACTACCTGAATCGCAACTTCAGGAATTTGAAACAGATATCGGTAGTGGTAGGATATGACTGCCGCAACAACAGTCGACTGTTTGCCGAGACCGTGGCCAATATCTTCAGTGCCAATGGCATTAAGGTCTATCTGTTCGATGACCTAAGACCTACTCCCGAGATATCGTTTGCCATCCGCCATCTGGGCTGCCAAAGTGGAGTGAACGTTACCGCCAGCCATAATCCCCGTGAATATAACGGCTATAAGGCATACTGGGATGACGGAGCACAGATATTGGCTCCGCATGATACCGGTATAATAGACGAGGTTGCCGGAATAAAGGTGCAGGAGGTTAAGTTCAAGGGTAATCCTGAACTGATCGAAATTATAGGCAAGGAGATTGACAAGCTCTATCTGGATGCCATTGAGGAGGTCTCAATAGACCCCGACTTGATTAAGCGTAACCATGATCTCTGCATAGTCTATACTCCGCTACACGGATGTGGCCGCGTGCTGATTCCGGCTGCTCTCAGACAGTGGGGGTTCACCAATATTAACTGTGTGCCCGAACAGATGATTCCCGATGGCAATTTCCCCACCGTGGTATCGCCTAATCCGGAAAATCCCGAGGCTCTCTCTATGGCGCTGGAGCTGGCCCGCAAGTTGAACGCCGATATTGTTATGGCATCGGACCCCGATGCCGACCGTTTGGGCGTAGCCTGCCGTGACGAAAAGGGTGAACTGGTGCTGCTCAACGGCAATCAGATTGCCATGATATTGCTCTACTACATCATAGTGCAGTACACCAAGCTGGGCAGGATGACCGGCAGGGAATTTGTAGTGAAGACGATAGTCACCACCGAGGTGATAAGCCGCATTGCCGAGAAAAACAATATTGAGATGTTTGACTGCTATACCGGATTTAAATGGATAGCCAAGGTTATAGCCGAAGAGAGTGCCAAAGGTAAGAAGTATATTGGCGGCGGTGAGGAGAGTTACGGATTCCTGGCCCAGGATTTCGTACGTGATAAGGATGCGGTATCGGCCTGCGCGCTTATGGCCGAGATAGCCGCGTGGGCTAAGGAGAACGGCATGACTCTGTTTGACCTGTTGCTGGATATCTATCAGAAGTACGGTTTCTCGCAGGAGTGCGCCGTGAGCGTAGCTAAGCCGGGTAAGAGCGGAGCCGATGAGATCAAGGCTATGATGAGCCATTTCCGCGCCAATCCGCCAAAGAGTCTGGCCGGAGAGAAGGTGGTTCTCATAAAGGATTTTAAGCTGCTCAAGCAGACCGATTCAGACGGTAAGGTTACAACTTTGGATATGCCCGAGTCGTCGAATGTCTTGCAGTATTTCACTGCAGCAGGTGACAAGATATCGGTTCGCCCTTCGGGAACGGAGCCCAAGATAAAGTTCTATATGGAGGCCAAACTGCCTATGGCAGACCGCAAAGATTACCTCAAAGTAAAGGCCGAAGCTTTGAAGAAGATTGAAAAATTCAAAAAGGATCTGAATATCTGATCTATAAAAAGTGTTGACAATGAAAAAGTTGAATATTGTACTGCTATTGTCTGCTTTTATGCCATATGTCTATGCCCAGCAGAACTCCATTTCGTTTGTCACTTGGAAAGACGGCAACCCGACGAGCGTACATGCCGTAAATTCATTAGACAGTATCACCTTTCAGAAGAGTGACGGCACGATTACCTTGTGGAATATGGCAGAGGGAAATGACACTCTTAAAACCGGTGTCATAGACAGCATGACAATAGTCACTCCTCAGATTACGAGTACAAACCGTCTGTCGGACGATGAACTCAAATCGCTCTTTTTGCAGACGAAAGTAGATAACACCAGTTACAAAAAATTAGGCAACCACAATCCTTTGATGGGCCATAAGTTCGGAGCCGACCCTTATGGAATGGAGTATAATGGCCGGTTATATATCTATATGACCGATGATCACATGTTTGATTCCAACGGTAATTTTATTGACGGGGGTTACAGTGATATAAGAAACATCAGCATAATATCGTCCGAGGATCTTGTCAACTGGACCGATCATGGAGCACAGCATATTGCCGGAAGCAGCGGAGCAGCCAAATGGGCAAACAACAGTTGGGCCCCCGCTGCCGCATACAAGAATATTGATGGCAAGGACAGATTCTTTCTCTATTTTGCCGACAATGGCGGAGGTATTGGCGTGGTGACATCGGATACCCCTTACGGTCCCTGGAAAGATCCCATTGGAAGGGCTCTGATCTCCAAAGGTACGCCCAACTGCGGTGATGTGCCCTGGCTCTTTGACCCGGCTGTTCTGATCGATGACGATGGTATCGCATATCTCTACTTCGGAGGAGGTACTGACGGAAAGGATGCTGCCGACCCGGGTACTGCACGCTGTGTTCAGCTTGGCGAGGATATGATATCGATTGTAGGTACGCCCGTCCAGATAAGGCCCCCTTATCTGTTCGAGGATTCCGGAATAAACAAGGTGGGCGGCAAATATCTCTACAGTTATTGTTCAAATTGGACATCCAATAGCAATCCTGGAGTGGCAAGGATAGCCTACATGAAATCGGACAATCCGCTGGGACCGTTCACCTATGTAGGCGCCTTCTTCGATAATCCGGGCGGTGCTTCCTGGGCCGGCGGAGGCGGTAACAACCATCATGCCGTAGTCAAGTTCAAGGACAGATATTATATGCTTTACCACACACGTGTATTGAAGGCCGCCATGCGGAGAAGTCCTGAGTGGAGCAGCATAATAACCGATAATGCCGAGCTGAGAAGTACCTGCATGAGCGAACTGTCGGTCGATGAGAACAGAAGTGTCTTCAACTATCTGAGTGCATCGGCTATAACCGAAGCCGGAGTGGAACAGATTAAAACCTTTGATCCCTATGTTAAGAATGAGGGTGAAACAATGGCTTGGTGTAAGGATGTCTCAACTTCATACACAGTTGGAAAATATATAGTGAGAGTTACGACTGCTGCCGAAATTGACAAACCGGGCGGTTGGATAGGTCTCTCCAACGTGGATTTCAAGAATGGCGCCAACGGTTTTACGGCCCGGATTAAAGGCAAAGGAGTATTGAGAATATCGACAAAAAAGACCCCGACATCATTTCTCAGCACAATCTTGGCCTATGTTGAGATACCTGAAACCGATAATTACACTATCGTTACGGTTCCGTTGATGAAGATGCCGACAGGAACGGTTCAGCTATTCTTCCACTTCTCGGACACATGTAGTTTTGACTGGTGGTCATTCTTTTGATAATTTGGCCGCTAAAGTCATTTTATAGAATTACAGGTAGAGAATGGGCAAAAAAACTAACGGTTTAATACTTCTGCTTTTTGCGGTTGCCATATTGACCGGTTGTTCCGGACGCAGGGGAACCGTCACGATACGGGTTGTGGCCACATCAGACGTTCACGGCCGCTTTTATGCCAACGACTGCATTGACGGCAGTGAGAGAGAGGGTTCAATGGCGAAGTTATCTGCTTTTCTGAAGAGGGAGAGAGATGAATACCGCCATCTGATCTATCTCGATGCGGGGGATATTCTTGCAGGTTCCATCGAGATATATCACGATATAACGGCCGAATTTTACGAACCCAGTCTGGCGGCTACGGTGTATAATATGCTTGGCTGTGATGCTGCCGTATTTGGGAACCATGATATAAAGGTTGGGGCCGAGGTCTATTACCGTTTCCTTAACGGTTGTAATTTCCCTCTGCTGGGCGCCAATCTGAAATATGACAACTACGGCGATTTCCTGCCTCCACATGTGATTATTGAAAAACATGGAGTAAAGATAGCCGTAGTCGGTATGACAACACCGGCGGTCAACTATACTGTTCCGGCCGATATAGTGGGAACAGTGACAGTTTCCGATATAGTTGAAAGCGCTCAATACTGGCTTCCGATAATAAGAGAAAATGAGGACCCTGATGTGGTAATAGGGCTTCTGCACTCCGGGTATGATAATGGTCGGTTTGATGAGCTGGGGGTGGAAGAAAATACGGTCAGGCGTCTCGCTGCCGAAGTTCCCGGTTTTGACTGTCTTATATATGGCCATGACCATATCCCATACAAGGGAAAAGTCACATCTCTTGATGGCGATTCGGTGCTTGTTATCAATCCCGGTCCGTATGCCTCGAAGGCAGCTGTCATTACGGTGACTGCCGGTTTTAGGAAGAGAGAGCTGCAGGAGCTGTCGGTCAGCGGCTCGCTTGCCGACCTTTCATCTTATGAGCCTGATCCGGATTTCGCCCGTTCCCTGAACTCCAGATATGAAACGGTCTGCAATTATGCCGATTCGGTGATAGGTGTGCTTGATGTCGCGCTGGACAGTCGTGGAGCATTGTGGGGAAATACCACAGCCATGGATTATATCCACTATCATCAGATGCGTTTTCAGGCAGCCGAAATTTCTATTGCCACTCCGATTTCTTCCGAGAGGATAGAGGCCGGCAACTTTACCATTCGGGATGCTTTCAGATTCTATCCTTTTGAAAACAATCTGGTATCTGTCATGATGAAGGGTTCCGAAATAGAGAGCATACTTGAGTTTTCGGCTTCACAGTTCTACAATACCGTCACCGACGGCACCGAACAGTTATTGAGACCGGCAGGCCCGATAGGAAACAGTTCTTCGATTGGGCTCCAAACAATGAAAATGTTCATGTCGGCCGCCGGTATCAGATATGTGATTGATGTGACAAAACCCGCGGGTCAGAGGGTTTCCATCATATCCATGTCTGACGGAACCCCTTTTGTGCCGGATAAATACTATAGGACAACGTTTAACTCACATCTGGCAGGCGATGCCTATTCGCCGCTTTATCAAGTCCCCGGTATCGCCAGAGATGATATTCGAAGGAGGACGGTCACGGCATCCGGCGCGGATTTGAGATACTATCTGATAACCGATTTCTTCGTCAGGCAGGAGACGGGTAAAAATGTAGTAGTGCCTGACTATGATAACTGGAGAATAATACCCGAGAAAACAGTAAACAGATACCTTTCAAACGAATAAGTTAACATTATTTTGCACAAAATGACAGGCGCAGCCTATTTTTGAAGTAACTTTGCCATATAATTGTTATATTGCAGATAAAGAGAAAATAATCATGAATATGAAAAAGAATCTGTTATATATGCTGATTGCCGGAATAATATTGTCCGTTTCAGCATGTAAGTCAAGTGAAAGCGCTTACAGACAGGCTTACGAAAAAGCCATCCAGGGTGATGAACAGAAGGAGACGGCTGTAGTTGAACAGCCTGTGCCGCACGTTCTGGAGGTCCAGACACCTGCTGCCGAAGAGTCCGCCCCGGTTGCGGTACGTGAAGAGAAGGTCACGGTGGTTTCAGGCGAAGAGACCATCAAGCCGTACTGTGTGGTTTGCGGCAGTTTTGCACTTAAGGCTAATGCCGATGCGCTTCGTCAACAACTCATCAATGACGGTTATCCGGCAGTGGTGGTTATAAATGAGGTCGGCAGGACATACCGTGTAGTATGTTCAAGCTTTGCCACCAAGGAAGAGGCAGCGAAGGCACGTGACGCCTTTAAAGCCAGATATCCCGACAACAGCGATTTCCAGAACGCCTGGATCCTCTATAACAAGTGATTTGGGAAGAATACTTGCTATAGACTACGGAACCAAAAGGACCGGGATAGCGGTAACGGATATTCTTAGAATTGTTCCGGGAGGGTTGACTACGGTACCCACTCATACGATTTTTTCTTTTCTATCCGACTACTTCAGCAAAGAGGCTGTCGATGTGATAGTAGTGGGTTATCCATTGAATATGGATGGTGAGGAGGCAGCCATCATGAAACAGATCCGTCCTTTTACGGAAAAATTAAAAAAGCTGTTTCCCGACAAAAGTGTAGTGATGTTTGACGAGCGTTTTACATCTGTGATGGCCCAACGTGCCATTCTTGATGCAGGTATCAGGAAGATGGCGAGAAGGAACAAGGCACTGGTTGATGAGGTCAGCGCCTGTATTTTACTGGAATCTTATATGGATTCATTGAAACACGATTTATGATTTTACCAATATATACCTACGGACAGAGTGTTCTCAGGAAGGAGACCGAGGAGATTGACGGGAATTACGAAAATATCGGGCAGTTGATCCGGGATATGTTTGAGACCTTGCGCAATGCCGATGGAGTGGGCCTGGCTGCTCCTCAGGTTGGACTGCCAATACGTCTGATGGTGGTTGATCTGGATATCATATCTGATGATATGCCCGAATTCAAAGGCTATTTGAAAGCCTATATTAACCCTTACATTGAGGAGATAGGCGATGAAACATCCACGTTTGAGGAGGGGTGTCTCAGTTTTCCGGGAATACATGAAAAGGTTGTCCGACCTTCCAGGGTGCGTGTAAGCTGGATGGATGAGTCATTCCAACAGCATGACGAATGGTTCGAAGGATTTCCGGCCCGGGTCATGCAGCATGAGATAGACCATCTGAACGGCAAATGTTTTATAGACAGGATGTCCCCCTTGCGCAGACAGATGAACAAGAAGGCGTTGAATTCGATAGCGGCCGGAAAATTTGACTGTGACTACAAGGTGAAGACTCTTAAAAAGTGATATGTACGAAATGCGGAACAGGTTATGGACAATGGTGGTATGTTTATCGCTTTGTACCACTCTGTCCGCTCAAATTAATACGGACCGCATGATGGCGATGGGAAAGACAGCCCTCTATTACGATGACTATGTGCTTTCCATCCAGTATTTTAATCAGGTAATAAACGCCAAGCCTTACCTGTATGAACCCTATTTCTTCAGGGCGGTAGCCAAGCTTTCGCTTGAGGACTACCGCGGAGCTGAACAGGATTGCAACAGTTCAATCAGCCGCAACCCGTTTGTGGTCAACAGTTATCAGGTCCGGGGACTTTCTCTTATCTACCAGAACAGGTTCGCCGAAGCTGCCAATGATTTCAGAAAAGGTCTTTCGCTTGATCCGGAGAACCGTCCGCTCAGGCATAACCTGATTCTCTCTCTTGCACGGCAGGAGCGATATGACGATGCCATATCGGCGGCCGACACTCTGCTTTCGATATCGCCCAAATACTCTCCTGCAATGGCTATGAAGTCCTATCTGCTCTGGGAGAAGGGAGATTCGGCAGGCTCTTTGGAATGGATTGACAAGGCGGTTGAAATTGACCGCTATGATGCGGATCTGCTGCATGATAGAGGGCTTCTGCTTGCCAGAATGGAACGTTATTCCGATGCCGAACCGGATATGGATCAGGCTATTTATCTTAATCCCGGGAATGCCGGATTTTACATAAATCGGGCAATGGTGCGTTATTGTCTGGACAATCTGAATGGAGCATTGGCCGATTACGACATGGCGATAAGGATTGAACCTAACAACGTAATAGGTCATTACAACAGGGGTAATCTGCGGGCACAGATAGGCGATGATAATCGCGCCATCGAGGATTTTGACATGGTAATTGCCGCCGAGCCGAACAACATGATGGCTCTGTTCAATCGCGGTATGCTGCGTTACAACACGGGTGATATGCGCGGAGCCGAAAGGGATCTGTCGGCAGTACTTGATGAGTTTCCCCAATTTATGTACGGATATCAGCTCCGTTCCGAAGTCAGGGCTGCAATGGGTGACCGACTCGGCGCCGAATCGGATGCTCTTGTCGTGCTGATGGAACAGAACCGTCGATTTACAGCTGCCGGTGAACCTGCTTCCGATGATGAGAACGAACAGGGAAAAACCAGAAGCAGATCGGACAAGAATGTGGTCAACTACAGGAAGATAGTTGTGGCGGACGACCTTGAAAACTCTACCGGATTTTCCAGTGAATTCAGGGGTAAGGTGCAGAACAGGAATGTCGATGTCCGCTACCTTTCCTCATACAGACTCTCGTACTTCAGACCATCTGAGCAGATTGACAGGCGTATCAACTACAGTCCGTTGCTTGAAGAACTTGAATCCGTGGGCAAATTTATGGATAGATTGTTCCTCAATTGCGATGATTTTGCGCTTGATCAGAACAGTATAGATAGGTTATTCGAGGATATAGAGAGGCTGACCGCTATGCTTGCCGACAACTCTTCGGACCCTTACGTGCTGTTGGCCAGAGCGCTTGATTTTTGTCTGTTACAGGATTACCAGTCGGCTCTGGATGATCTGGACGAGGCAACCCGAACGGGTGGTGACATCTGGGCGGTATGGTTCTGCCGCGCTCAGGTCAGGGCGCGTGAACTGGATATTAAGAGGGCCGACAGAGATATGGCTCTATCAAGCAGCAGTGCCGATGACCGTGAAATCAGGATAGATCCCGGATATCAGACTGTGATAAATGACTTGACCAGAGTCATTGAGACTGTTCCCGAATTTCAGTTCGCATGGTACAACAGAGGGACTTTTTACGCCATGACTAATGACCTTCATGCCGCAGTCGTAGATCTGGACAAGGCAATAGAGCTGGATGCCACACTTGCCGAGGCATGGTATAACCGCGGTATAGTTCAGGTCTTACTGGGACGGATGGATGCAGCGTTCAGAGATTTGAGCAAAGCCGGTGAACTGGGGATATATTCGGCTTACAATATTATCAAACGTTTTTCAGGTTCTGAATAAAGGCAGTTCTTTTACTTGAGAGTTGCTCTGTTTCTGAAAGAATTTGATAATTTTGCAGACTTATTTGAGAAAAACATAATACAGTATGATAAAGATAACGTTTCCGGACGGATCGGTACGCGAATATGCCAAGGGTATAACCGGCTATGAGATTGCCGAAAGTATCAGTCAGCGGCTTGCACAGGAGGTGCTGGTCTGTAGTGTTAATGATGAAATTACGGAGCTGAACCGTCCAATAATGGAGGATGCTTCAATCAAACTGCATAAATGGGAGGATGAAGAGGCTAAGCACGCTTACTGGCATACCAGTGCTCACCTTATGGCTGAGGCAATTCAGGAACTCTGGCCCGGCACGCAGTTCGGCATAGGTCCGGCTATAGAGAAGGGCTTTTATTATGACATCATGCCCCCGGAAGGAGTTGTGATCAAAGAGAGTGACTTCAGCGCCATCGAGGCCAAGATGCAGGAATTGATCCAGAGGAAGGAAAAATTGATACGCGAGGAGATATCCAAGCCCGATGCCTTGAAGTTTTTTGCCTCGCGCGGTCAGAGCTACAAGAACGAACTGATAGCCGAACTTGAGGACGGCACCATAACCACATATACTCAGGGTAATTATACAGACCTCTGCCGCGGTCCCCACCTTGTCGATACATCGGCTATCAAGGCAATCAAGCTGACTGCCACATCGGCCGCATATTGGCGCGGAGACGAGAAACGTCCGCAAATGACCCGTATATACGGTATCAGTTTCCCCAAGAAAAAGATGCTGGACGAGTATCTGGAGCTGATTGAAGAGGCTAAGAAGCGTGACCACCGCAAGATAGGCAAGGAGATGGAGCTCTTNNTGCGTTTGAGATTGCAGGATTTTCTTTCCCGGATCCAGCAACGTTACGGTTACCAACAGGTTATAACTCCGCACATAGGCTCCAAACAGCTTTATGTGACATCGGGTCACTGGGACCATTATGGCAAAGATAGTTTTCAGCCTATCACCACTCCTGAGGAGGATGAGCTCTATCTGCTAAAACCGATGAACTGCCCGCATCACTGTTGTATATTCAAGTCGCAACCCCGTTCCTATCGCGATCTGCCCATCAGGTTGGCCGAGTTCGGCACCGTTTACCGTTATGAGCAGAGTGGCGAACTGCACGGATTGACCCGTGTACGCAGTTTTACGCAGGATGATGCTCACATATTTTGCCGCCCCGATCAGGTCAAGGATGAATTTATACGTGTCATGGAGATTATCGATATAATCTTTAAGGCGCTGAGTTTTGACAGTTTTGAGGCTCAGATATCACTTCGTGACCCCGATGACCATGAGAAATATGTAGGCGACGATGAGGTGTGGGAGAAGGCCGAGCGAGCCATTGTTGAGGCATGTGAGGAGAAGGGGCTGAAGGCCGATGTGGCCTATGGAGAGGCTGCATTCTATGGACCGAAACTTGACTTCATGGTAAAGGATGCGCTGGGTAGGCGCTGGCAACTGGGAACCATTCAGGTTGACTATAATCTGCCGCAGAGATTCGAGCTGGAGTATATTGCTCCCGATAACAGGAAGGAGCGTCCGGTTATGATACATCGCGCACCTTTCGGCTCAATGGAACGTTTTGTAGCTGTACTTATCGAACATACCGCCGGAAAGTTCCCGCTCTGGCTGGCACCCGATCAGGCGGCAATACTGCCTATCTCCGAAAAAGTTAACGGGTATGCGTATCAGGTAAAGGAGTTGCTTGAGAATGAGTATGGAATTCGGCTCTTTGTGGATGACCGTAACGAGAAGATAGGTCGTAAGATTCGCGACAACGA
>DDLZ01000097.1:15022-62414 GCA_002340405.1 Bacteroidales bacterium UBA2559 | reverse complement strand
AACGTACGAAAACAGGGCGCTGAGAACCTGGGAAACATGAAAATTGCAGATTTTGGTAAAAAAGTTGCCGAAGAAGTTAATTCTATGATAAATAAATGGTAATTTTGCGACCGCTTGATGTGTATTTTTGAAACTAAGGAAAATATATGGATATAGAAAACAACATAACATATTCTGAATGAGGAAAGACAGTTTGAGTGATCAGTATAAGGTTAACGAACAGATACGTGCTAGAGAAGTCCGTATAGTCGGTGAAGGTTTTGAATCAAGAGTGGTCCCGTTGCGTGAAGCTCTTCAGATTGCGGACGATATGGAATTGGATCTGGTGTTGATTTCACCTAATGCTACTCCGCCGGTTTGCAGAATAGTTGATTTTTCGAAGTTCATATATCAACTCAAGAAGAAACAGAAATGNNGGATTGATGTCAAGGAGATTCGGTTTGGACCTCAAACCGATGAACACGACTATCAATTCAAGCTTAGGCATGCCATAGGATTCCTTCAGAATGGAGATAAGGTAAAAGCTTATGTTTTTTTTCGTGGACGTTCCATACTTTTTAAAGAACAGGGCGAAAAAATTCTTGCCCGTTTTGCCGATGACCTTGAAGAATACGGCAAACTGGAGCAGGCTCCGGTACTTGAAGGAAAACGGATGACAATCTTCATTTCGCCGAAGAAAAGCGGAGGATAGAAGAGAGCCGATGCCTTTAGGCAAGATGACAACAGATTGATAAAAAAGGTTTTGAACAACAAACAAATTTTTAATAACAATGTATAAAGCAAAGACTAATTCCGGTGCCAAAAAAAGATTCGCTCTTACCGGATCGGGTAAAATTAAGAGAAAACATGCTTATCACAGCCACATCCTTACAAAGAAAAGCAAGAAGCGTAAGAGAAATTTGGTTAAGTTTACAGAGGTTGACCAGGCCAATACAAAGCAGGTCAAAGAACTGCTTTGCATGAAATAACCCGAAAGAGATCAGTCAAAAAAAGAATTAATCGACTTGTCAGCTTTAAGTTCTGTTTAGACAGGCGCTGACATTCAAAAAAAAAGAAAATTATGCCGAGATCAGTAAATCATGTTGCTTCGAGAGCAAAGAGAAAGAGAATTTTAGGTTATACCAAAGGCTACTATGGTGCAAGAAAAAACGTTTGGACAGTTGCTAAGAATGCCTGGGAAAAGGGATTAACCTATGCTTACCGTGACCGTAAGAACAAGAAAAGAGAATTCCGTGCACTCTGGATCCAGCGCATTAACGCTGCAGCACGTCAGGAGGGTATGAACTATTCACAGCTAATGGGTGCCATACATAAGGCCGGTATTGAGATTAACCGAAAGGTACTCGCCGACTTGGCTATGAACAATCCCGAAGCCTTTAAGGCTATTGTTGCTAAAGTAAAGTAACGACAACTTTAAGCTTATAGAATAAACTGTGCTTATTGATCAAAAACTCACAGAATTAGAGAGAAATAGCTTTATAATGCGAAGTTTTTGAAATATCAGTTAATAATTACAAAGAAAAGAGGTATGAAATTTTTTTCATCTCTCTTTTTTTTTATTACCTTTGTTCATGACCGCGCTGGTTTGACTGGGAGACTCATCAGTAATACTAGAGAACCGGGAAAGCTTCGGTATCCAATGGCGGGCCACGCCCCTTGCGGGGAACTTTCAGTCGGTGGATTACAAAGGGTATCGGGCGCTCAAATCTTATATCTCGGAGTCCTCATCACATCACCAGTGCGGTTTTTTTATCTCTTTCGTGCCGGTATTTCCGAAAATTTTCTATTATTTTGCAGATATATATGTATATTTACTGACAAAATTTTACAACCTTTTAATGTCCTATGCTATGAAGAGAGAGAGACTTGATTTTATTTTTGTTTTATGCGTATTATGTTTTCTTAATTTGAAAGCTGTGGCGCAATTGTCATCGAATCCGGACAAGTTCCTGGGTAATATTACTACAAGGTATAACGTTGATTACGGTAACGAAAAATTCTATACCTTATGGAATCAGATCACATGTGAGAACGAATCAAAATGGGGTTCAATCGAGGGCAGCCGAAGAGGCAGTTTTAACTGGGGAGGCACCGATGCCGCCTATAATTATGCCAAACAGTATGGTTTCCCGTTCAAATTTCATACCCTAATTTGGGGTGCGCAATATCCTAGTTGGATGAACAGCTTGTCCACATCCGAACAGTACGATGCCATTGTTGAGTGGATGGATGCCGTCAAGGCCAGATATCCTGACCTTGAGATGATTGATGTGGTCAATGAGGCGGTTCCCGGTCATGCTCCTGCTCCATACAAAAATGCCTTGGGAGGCGACGGAAAGACCGGATATGACTGGATAATCAAGGCCTTCGAGCTGGCATACGAACGTTGGCCCGACGCTATCCTTATTTATAATGACTATAACACTTTCAGATGGCAGAAGTCCGAGTTTATCGAGTTGGTAAGGATCTTGCGTGACGCCGGAGCACCGGTGGATGCTTACGGCTGCCAGGCACACGACCTGACTGACATGAACTTCAGCGATTTCAAGGCGGCTATGACCGAAATTCAGAATGTGCTGAAGATGCCTATGTACAGCACTGAATATGATATCGGTACGAGCGATGATGCCCATCAGTTACAGCAGTATAAGGATCAAATTCCATATATGTGGGAGGCCGACTACTTTGCCGGAATCACATTATGGGGCTACATTTACGGTGCGACCTGGACCACTGACGGCAATTCCGGTATAATTAGGGACGGGGTGGACCGTCCGGCAATGGCCTGGTTGAGGGAATATATGAAGACCGATGCGGCAAAGAATGCCAAAAGTCCTTTCCCCGGTATGAAGAAGGAGGCATCGGTTTATGTGAAACCGGCCTCTATCACCGTTACAAAAAATGATACGGTTCCAATTACCATAAGAGCCAGACTCAGCACAAAGAGCATAGACAGTATCATGTTTTATGTAAACAACACTCTTCACGCTGTCCTGACAGAGGCTCCCTATACCACTGAATATGTTCCTGCAAAACTTGGCAAACATGAACTAAAAGCAGTAGTTTATGCTGATGACGGGAGTACCTATGAGCGTCTTTCAGGCATAAACGTATATAATCCACGGGTTCCGTTCAAGGAGCATTGGCTTCCCGGAACAGTACAAGCCGAGGATTTTGATATAAGTGGCGAGGGCCTTACTTATCATGATACCGACAACAGGAACGAGGGCGGAACAAACTATCGCACAGACGCAGGAGGCGTTGATATTGTAACCGGAAACGGAGGTTATGCTTTGGGGTACACGAAGAATGGCGAATGGCTGGAATATACGGTGAATGTAAGTGAAACCGGCCTCTATTCTTATGACGCATACGTATCATCGGGTGTAACAAACTCATCCTTCAGCTTGTCTTTGGTTACCGACGATGGTCTTGTATCTCTGACCGACATAATTGCGGTTCCTCAGACCGGCAGCAACACCTGGGAAACCTACAAGGCGGTCAGCGGCAGAATGCTTTTGCCGCTCAACGAGGGCAAAAACATCATTCGTCTGAATATAACCGGCAGTAATTGCAATATTGATAAATTCGTCTTCAAACGTGTCGAGATAGACAAGAATCTGAATATAAGGATTAAGGCCGATCCCTCTCCTGCCACTGTCTATACCAATTCCATACTCAGTTTCACTCCGACCAAACCCGCCGGCGAGGAGGCAGTCACCACCGTTAAGGTCTATATGGGGGGTGTTCTTTACAAGACACTTACGGAGAAGCCTTTTGAGTTTACTTACAGGCCGACGGTAAAAGGTACCGTTAACTTTTCGGCCATTGCAAGCGATGCGTCGGGCAAAGAGTCTGATATTGCAAAGTATTCTCTTGTCGTGAACAATCGGCGTACTCCATACAGCGGCAGCAGGATAAGCATTCCCGGTACTATAGAGGCCGAGAATTTTGATAAGGGCGGAGAAGGTTTCACCTACCATGATTCCGATTCGGAAAATGAAGGCGATGCCGAATATCGGACTGACAGTGAAGGTGTTGACATTGGCACAGGCAATAATGGAACTGTTATAGGCTATACTGCAACAGGCGAATGGCTGGAATACAGCATTGATGTCAAAGAGCCGGGCAAATACTCATACGAGGCTACCGTCTCATCGGGTACGTCGGGCTCCGGATTCAGTATCAGCGTAATCAAGGATGGTAAGACAACCAATCTTTGTACCGTAAATGTTACAAATACCGGAAGTTGGGGTACATACATCGTGCAAAAGGGAAATTTCAGTGCGGAACTGGAGGAGGGTCCTCAGATACTTCGTATAACCATCACCGGAAGCTACTGCAATATAGATAAGGTAAAGCTCATATGCACCTTGAACACCGCTGTAGAAGGAATCAGCTCAGATGAATATCGCTACTATGATATGTTCGATGTCAATGGCAACAGGGTTGATGAAAGCTATAAGGGTATCATAATAATGAATGGAAAGAAGATTCTGAACAGATAATCAGAATATTCTTTGTACACAGGCGGGGCGGCTTTACTATATCGGCTCCGCCTGTTTTTGTTACATACATTCGTACTCTATATGGTCGGCGGAAAGGAAACAGTAGGTGGAGTAACGTATTATTTTACTCCTGCTTTATTAAGGGCATTGCGGTATCGGGCAGCGTTCAGGTTGTGCTGTGAGAGTGTAACCGCGAAATTATGGTATCCTGAAAAATCCTCTTTGGCACACATATAATAGTAGTTGTGCTGTGAATGGTTAAGCACGGCATCGATGGAGCGTATATTTACGAATCTTATCGGCGCCGGCGGCAGTCCTGTAATCCTGTAGGTGTTGTATGGAGAATCAATTTCAAGATGTGTGTTCAGCACTCTTTGGGGTCTCTCTCCTCCAAGAGCAAATATGACGGTAGGGTCTGCCTGAAGAGGCATTCCCCTTTTAAGGCGGTTAATATAGAGACCGGCCACTACGGGCAGTTCTTCGGACTTTGAGGTCTCTTCCTCAACGATCGAAGCCAAGGTCATGACCTGATTGATAGTCATTCCCATATTTGCGGCTTTTTCCTTACGGGAATCGTTCCAGAATTTCTCGGTCTCTTGAATCAGGCGTCGGAAAAGCGCGTCGGGAGAGATGTTCCACCAAACTTCATAGGTGTTGGGAATTATCATGCAGAATGCGGTTTCGGGAGAGTAACCCAATGAATCAAGGTAATGCGGATCAGTGAGCCTGTAATAGACATCGGCGGAATCCAGCATCAACTGTGAGGCAATTGAGGAGGACATTCGCGAAACAGTCCTTACACTGTTGATAGTAAGTCTGACCGGGGTCTGATAACCGCCGGTCAAAATATCGGCAACCTGTTTTGTGCCGAGACCATTGGTGATTGTGTAGCAACCCGAATGTACGTTCTGATCGTAATTTCGGTGTTTCAGCCATATTTTCAGCCCTTTTAATTCTGCATCGGGATCATTGCGCCTTATCTGGTCAATCACGCTGTCGGTAGTANNAAAATTGCTGATAATATACCGAAAAGTATCTTTTTTTCCTTTTTTATCATTTTTTTTCTGTTTCCTGCAAAAATAGTTGATTTCTTTATTATGTTTGCACATAATTAATACTGCTTAAACATTATTGTATGAAAAAAGTAAAGTCAATTTTTCAGCAGATTATGTTTTCTGCTATCTCTTTGTTTATTTTCTCAAGCTGTCTGGATGAGGCTCATCCCGGTACGTATTATACGTTCGAGGATTATACTATTGCCAGCTTTCTTGAGGAAAACGGCAAATATGACATGTCTTACTTCATAGAGATTATGAAGAAAGCCAAAATTTGGGGTGAATTGGCTACCTATGGCAACTATACCTGTTTCGCTCCGACAAATGAGGCTGTTGAGATATATCTGCGTGAAAAGGGTTATCCCAGTGTCAGCGCTATTCCGAACAATGTCTGTGACACAATAGCCATGACACATTTGCTGAACTCGCCCTATTTTACCACCGATCTTGTTGAAGGAGCCTTCCCGAGTCCTAACCGCCTGGACCGTTATCTCTCATTTTCATGCGGTATGGGTCCTGACAGTACTATCAGGTATTATGTAAACAAAGACTCATGGCTACAGAGGATGAATGATACTGTACAGAACGGTGTGGTGCATGTGGTTGACCGTGTCATAGAGCCAAGCACATTGATGCTTCCCCAACTTCTGGCAAACGATTCAACCATTTCTCTGTTCTATCAGGCGTTGGTCCTGACCCATTTGAATGATTCGCTCGAACGTTACAAAGACGAAACTTATCCAACACCGGGCGGCGATTCCTGTACTATAGGTGTCTATTACCATACCGGCAATGAGTGGGAGTATGCCATATTTCCTGAAACAAGGTATTTCAAATATTCGGCGTTTGTTGAACCTGACAGTGTCTATCACAGGAATGGGATCTATACGATCGAGGACTTGATTGAATTTGCCAAGGAGGTCTATCATGAATCTTATCCTGCCGACGGCACGCAATATGATGATGATTTTACTCACAGACGCAACCCCTTGAACAGGTTCGTTTCCTATCACCTGTTGGAGTTTTACGGGCAGTACGATGCATGGAATGTCACCAACCCAAATATTGTGCAAAATTTTGACCGCGCAAACTGGGATATTGAGGATTTCTTTGAAACAATGTTGCCTCACTCATTTATGCGTTTTTGTACACCTCTAGTTGCTTCTCCTAACGGTATGTACATCAACCGTAAAGGTGATCCCAAAAATCCTCCTCAGGATGCTCTTCATCGGGGTGTGAGAGTATATACCCCCTCGGAAATGCCAAAAGTACAACAGGATGCCCTTAACGGGATATATCACTATGTTGATGAGATATTGGTTTATAGCTATGATGTTCGCAATACAGTACTGAATACGCGTATTCGCTATGACTGCACGACCATGTCACCGGACTTTGTCAACAGCGGCGGTCGTAACAGATATGGCGGTCCTTCTGAGAATCAGTGTACCGGTATGCTGGACGGCTATACAAAATGGTGGAGATTCTCTCCCGAAACCCTTGTTTCCGTCAGAAGCCGTCACACGTGGTTTGCAAGTTACCAGGGCGATGAGGTTATTCTGCAGGGAATTTATGATGCTACAGTCAAACTTCCTCCGGTGCCGTTTGATGGTACTTATGATGTGCGTATCGGCTATCCTCCGATGAACTCGCGAGGTATTATACAGGCCTATTTCGGGCCGTCGCCGGATAATATGGAGCCAACCGATATCCCCGTCGATCTGCGTATAGGTGGAAGTAATCCTAAGATAGGATGGTTCTCTGATGCCGACCATACTCAGGAGGAGATAAGGCTTCTTGAAAAGGGTATGCGTAACCGTGGATATATGAAGGGTCCCGCCTGTTACAGCTGGTCAGGCAATAACTTCCGCGATGCAACGGGAACACTTAGAAAAATAATAACGACTCAGTATATGTCAGCCGAAAGCGACTACTATCTCAGAGTGCGCCAGCTTATGGACAACAACATGGCAGAGATGGTTTATGACTATCTGGAACTTGTTCCAAAGACAGTCTGGGGTAGTGATGAGGGCGAGAATATCTATTGATTCTTACGTTTAAGCTTATATTTACGGAGACAAATCGGGTGTAACTTGGTTTTGTCTCCGTATTCTTTTATCTTTGAAATCAAGATTAATTAATAATACGTCTATTTAAACTAATGAAAAAGATTTTATTTCTGGTTTCACTGGCGGTAGCACTGTCAGTAAACGCAAAGAATGGTGTGACGGTGAATGTACATGCGGATAATCCCGGTGCAAAGATCAACAAGAACATTTATGGGCAGTTCTCAGAACATTTGGGAACCTGTATCTACGGTGGTCTTTGGGTCGGTCCCGAGTCTTCCATACCCAATACGGATGGATACCGCAATGATGTACTGAACGCTTTGAAGGATCTGGAAGTTCCGGTAATGAGATGGCCGGGCGGCTGTTTTGCCGATGAGTACCACTGGATGGACGGCATAGGTCCTAAAGAGAACCGTCCCCGTATGGTTAACACCAATTGGGGCGGAATAGTTGAGGACAACAGCTTCGGGACTCATGAATTTCTGAACCTGTGTGAACTGATAGGTTGCGAGCCCTATATTTCACTCAATGTGGGAAGCGGCTCGGTTCAGGAGGCTGCCCAATGGGTTGAGTATATGAATGCAGCCGATGGACCTATGGCAAAACTCCGCAAAGAGAACGGCCGTGAAGAACCATGGAGTGTAAAGTATATAGGTATAGGTAATGAGGCCTGGGGTTGTGGCGGAAATATGCTGCCCGAATACTATGCGGATGTTTTTCGCCAGTACCAGACTTACTGCCGTGACTACAATGGAACACGTATAGTCAAGATTGCCAGCGGAGCGACCGACTACGACTACGAATGGACCGATGTCCTTATGCGTAAGGTCGGGTCAATGATGCATGCCGTTTCGCTCCACTACTATACAGTATCGGGCTGGGTGGGAGCCAAGAAGCCTGCCACCGGATTCTCCGATGACGACTACTACTGGTGTCTGGGTAAATGTCTAGGTATAGAGCCTGTCATCCAGAAACATCTTGCCATCATGAGCGAATCGGACCCGAGACACAGGATTCCTCTGTTTGTTGACGAGTGGGGCACATGGTGGGAGCCTGAGCCCGGCACGCAGCTCTATCAGCAGAACACTATGCGAGATGCTATGGTAGCCTCATTGTCTCTGGATGTTTTCCATAAGTACTGTGACCGCATCCAGATGTGTAATATTGCGCAGGTGGCCAATGTGCTGCAGTCAATGATATTGACTAAGGAGGATAAGATGGTGCTGACACCGACATACTGGCTTTTCTATATGTATAAGCCGCATATGGAGGCTACATATATTCCTGTTGACCTTCAGGATATTGACGTGAAACTTACCCCGAACGAGCGCTATGCCGCCAACCCGGACGAGGGTGCTACACGTCCTTTACCCCTGTTCAGTTCAACTGCTTCTAAGGATGCATCGGGTAAACTCCATCTCTCTATGTCAAACGTGAAGCTTGATGAGGCTGAGAGCGTTACTGTCAATTTGGAGGGATTTAAGGCCAATAAAGTGACGGGCAAGATACTGACAAGTGACCAGGCTACCGATCACAACACATTTGAGAATCCTGATAAAATTAAGCTGACCGATTTCAACGGAGCTAAGATAGACAGGAGATCAGGTGCAATAACACTTGAGATCCCGGCTGCAAGTATAGTTACGCTTGAGATAGAGTGAGTTTGATCATTTTACAAAATAGAAGAATCCTGCTTTTCGGCAGGATTCTCTTTTTGTATAAGGTTGTATAAGGGATGTCAGTTTGCTGTCTGTTGTTTCAAACGGTCTTCCACAACCTTTTCAACCATCTCGCCCATAATATATAGGTAATCGGTGCTGACCTTGGCGTTGGTCTTCAAGGCAATGGTCTTCTTAAATACACCCGGACGTCGTGTGGAACCGGTATAATCCACCTTTATGGAATCTTTACCTCCGGGAGGTATGGGAGTCTTTGGGAAAGAAGGAACCGTGCAACCACATGAAGCTGTGGCTGAAAGTATCAGCAGGTCTTTATTTCCGGTGTTTGTAAATACAAACCAGCATGTCTTGTCGCCATTCTTAACATCAAATATGCCGAAATTGTGAGTCCTCTCCACAAATGTCATTTCGGCGTACTTTTCATTGCTGTTCTGTTGCGTACCTTGGGCTTTGACAACCGTTGTGCCTGACAGGATCAGACAGGTTATCGTAATAATTGACTTTATGTTCTTCATATAATACATTTTATATGTTCTGTTTTCGTGTGCTAAGTTATAAAAAATAATAATAACAATCAAATGCATCAATTCTTTGTAATTTGAGAAAAACGGATTATTTTTGAGGTTAAATAATCTTAATCTTGGAAAGTATGTTTGAGAATAAGGATTTAGTACAATTCAATGTAAAAGGTATCAGTGTTGCTCAGGTTGAGGCACAATTGGAACTATTAAGTAAGGGGTTCCCTTATCTGGAATTGGAAGCGGCGGCTTCAGTGGGAAACGGAATAATGGCAGTTGATGAAAATCAGCGTGATGGTTATATCAAGACATGGGATACCTACTGCAGCAGCGGCCATCGGATTTTAAAGTTCGTACCGGCTTCGGGTGCTGCCAGTCGCATGTTCAAGGATCTGTTTACTTTCCTTGATGCACCTTATGAAACTCCTGAGACTCCTTTTGAGAAGACCTTCTTTGAAGGGCTGGAAAAGTTTGCTTTCTACGATGAACTCGACGCATCATGTAAAGAGAATGAGGGCAAGTCCATAAGTGAGCTGATAGCCGAAGGAGATTACAAAAGTGTGGTGAAAAATCTGCTGGGAGAGAAAGGATTGAATTACGGAGCATTACCAAAAGGACTGCTCAGTTTCCATAAATACAACGGATTCGTACGTACTCCGCTAGAGGAGCATATGGCTGAGGGTGCCATGTATGCGTTAGGCGCTGACGGTGTGGCACACCTCTATTTTACCGTATCGCCCGAGCACAGGGAGCTGTTCCGTGCATTAGCCGAAAAAAGCAGTAAGGGCTTGTCAAAGCGTTTCGGAATTGTTTATGACATTACCTTCTCTGAACAGAAGAAGAGTACCGATACGGTCGCATCCGATATGGATGGCAAACCTTTCCGCAACGAGGACGGTAGCATACTGTTCCGTCCCGGCGGTCACGGCGCTCTGATTGAGAACCTGAATGAACTGGATGCCGATGTGGTCTTTGTGAAGAATATAGACAATGTGGTTCCGGACAATTTGAAATCCGATACGGTCACCTACAAAAAGCTTTTGGCAGGTATTCTGGTCTCGGTCCAGAATCGTATTTTTGACTATCTGAGGCTTCTAGACAGCGATAAGTGTACGCCTGACAAACTCCGTGTAATATCGGATTTTGTGCGTAACACACTTTGTTGCAGAAAACCGGGATTGGATGAAATGTCTGCCGATGAACTTGCAACATGGCTCCATTCCAGACTGAACCGCCCGTTGAGGGTATGCGGCATGGTTAGAAATGTGGGCGAACCGGGAGGAGGACCGTTCCTCGCCTATAACAGCGATGGAACCATCTCACTGCAAATACTTGAGAGTTCGCAGATCAATCTTGCCGATCCTGTTAAGAAAGAGATGTTCACAAAGGGAACTCACTTCAATCCGGTAGATCTGGTGTGCGGCCTGAAAGGATATAAAGGCGATAGGTTCAATCTCCCCGATTATGTTGACAAAAACACGGGATTTGTATCACAAAAGTCAAGCGGCGGGCGCAAACTGAAAGCTCTGGAGCTTCCCGGTTTGTGGAACGGAGCCATGAGTGACTGGAACACGATTTTTGTAGAGGTTCCTCTCACTACCTTCAATCCGGTAAAGACTGTCAACGACCTTTTGCGGCCACAACATTAGTCGGGCTGAAACATCGGCCGAGCGGTTGTATTAACCGGGTTTAAAATAATCAGGGCCCCCAACTTGGGGCCCTGATTTATGAGCGGTAGACGGGGCACGATCCCGCGACCTTCGGCTTGGGAAGCCAACGCTCTGCCAACTGAGCTACTACCGCATTTTCCGTATGCAAATATAATCCATTTTTAGAGACAGATTCAATAACCGGTGTATCATTTTTCCCTTGTTATGTCGATTACCGCAATTGTGTCGGGATTGGGGACCCGGAAGGTCACTTCGTACTCTTCGATCCTNNATCCGTATTGGCGCTCCGGATCATTCTGATACTGCGGGCGGGGGTCTTCGGCCAGAACGTTTTTTATCTCTTCCAACTTATCTTCCGGTATCCGCTCTAAAATATCATCGGGAATTATGACATTGCGATAACACATAGGAATATCGGCAGTGAATCCTGTAGCGGCATCGGGATAGCTGTCGGTGTAGGGGATATAGGGCTTGATGTCATATATAGGAGTGCCGTCCATCATATCGACTCCCCGTACATGAAGTACCGGACCTTCACGGGTTGTAAGCTCAATTTTCTCAAGAACTACGCATGAGAGGCCGATGGGGTTGGGACGGAACGGTGACCGTGATGCAAAGACTCCGACACGGGTGTTGCCGCCTAGCCGCGGCGGACGTACGGTGGGCGACCATTCCCGGCATACGGACTCTGAAAACTTCCATATCAGCCAAATGTGGCTGAACCCCTCCAGCCCGCGCAGTGCGTCGGGGTTTCGAAATTCGGGATTGAACACTACAGTTCCCTTAAGCGAACTTACCAATCCGCTCTGTCTGGGTATTCCGAATTTGGTCGGGAATCCCGTTCTTATAATTGCAATAGGGCGCATTTTGCAGATAAATGGTGCTAAGGTATAAAAAAAGGATTATTTTTGTATGTTATGGCCCACAAAGGATACGTAAAAATGACAAGGAGAGTGATGGCGACATGGTTTTGCTGCATGCTGCTTGCTATTTGCATATCTTCCTGTTCAAAGAGGGACGACAGGGCTTCAGCGCTTAATAACAAGGCCTGGTCATATGCTCGGATCGATCTGGATTCGACCGAACATTTTGCCCAAATGGCGTATGATATGAGCAAACGCAACTCTGCGGAACGCGCATTTTCAGTAAATATATTGGCTAGAGTAGCTTTCAGCCGTTTGGAATTTGTCAAGGCATGGGAACTCTATAATTCGGTGCCCCAAATTACAGCCAATCTGATGGAGAGGCTGACAGCTAAATTGGGTCTGATGCGCATATGTCAGCGGATATCGGACAATGTCTCATATTATGAGTATAGAAACGAGATATTATTGCTGCTTAGGATATTACATGAAGAGAGTGCGACATTGGATGAGGATCAATATCAACGTATAATTTCACTGGAACGTACGTTCCGGATGGAATCGGCACGTTATTGGTTTGAGTTGGAACAGCCTGCACAAGCCGAATACGAGATGTCATACGTGAAACATGACAATGACTTGATTGAGGACACAGACCGCTACCTTATGTATATGTACATGTATGGACTTGGTGTGGGCTTCGGTTCGGATGGGGTAGAGGATGATGTGGAGGATCGGCTGCGGGTTCTGGACGAATGTCTTAGAAGCAGTATCCGTGATAAGGATATCAGAATGCAGGCTATGAGTATGAGTGCTATTGCCGGAATCCTGCTTGAATATGGTCCCGAGAATGTTTTGTCAGGTATAAGCGGCGATATGCTCTCCAGACTTAACGCATCGGATGTATCGGCTGACCTGCTGCCTATACAGCTTACCTTGAAATCCATACAGCTTTTTGCACAATACGGGAGTATCTACGACATAATAGATTGCAAAAGACTGTTGGCTGCATGTTATCTTGAACGCGGACTTTATGAGGATGCACTGAATACGCTTGCCGGTACGCTTGAGATGCTGAATAGTAATTGTCGCATCAACTATCCCGAAAATGAGTCACTTGACAGACTTGAACTGTTCAGAGAGGACGGGTTGTTTGTCGAGGAACAATGGATGCATGAGGCTCCGCTGGCAGCCCTGCCGGAGATGATGAGTGCAATCAGGGAGCAGATCAGTCTTGCATATTCGGGACTGGATGACAAGCCGGCTTCGGATTATAACAGGACTATCTATCTGGAGCTGCAGAAGAATATAAGGCTGGACCGCAAGTTTGAGGCCAGAACCGGATTGCTCGAACGTTCAAATAACAGGCTTACCGTTTTGTTGTTTGCAATAGTCGGTATCATTTTACTCTTCCTGCTGTTTCTGGCTCTATTTCACAGGCGCATTGACGCATACAGGAAACGCCATGTCGCCCTTATGCAGAAGGCGGTCAGGCTTTGTGAGGATATTTTGCATCCTCTCCCCGAAGGTTCGGATATAACGGATGAATTGAACCGCCGTGTCTCGCCGTCAATTCGCGAGATTACCGGCGCATCGGAAATTCGGATAGATCCCGAAGGGCATATTAATGTCGATTGGGGTGCAAAAAGGCCTGATAGAAGGAGTCTTACGCTGTTGAACACGATAGAACTGTTCCTGGCCATAGCTTTGCGTAATGCCGAGGAGATGAGATATCAGGCTGACCGGTTGCGTCAGGCTGAAAAGAGACATTATGTTTACCGTATGCATGCCGATCGCAACAAGCGTGAAAATATTGCCCGTAAAACATGCTGTCAGGTGGTTGCCGAATCTTTGCCTTATATCGATAGGATGCGTGCCGAAATAGGGATTTTGACACGCCTCCCATCGGATTCCGCTCAGTATGAGAACAGTCTGCAATATATTCGCGAATTGGCAGGGTATATAAACCGATACAACGATATCCTTTCGGGATGGATACGCATGCGACAGGGAATGGTGAGGCTGAACGTTGAGAGTTTCGGATTGCAGAAACTATTTGATATAGTTAAACATGGAAGCCGAAGTTTTTCCCTGAAAGGTATCACACTGGAGGTTGTTGACACCGATGCTATTGTCCGTGCAGACCGCGTTCTTACGCTCTTCATGCTCAACACCCTTGCCGATAATGCCCGTAAATTCACCCCTTCGGGCGGTCATGTCCGTATCGAAGCTGTTGAGGATAAGGAGTGGGTTGAAATATCTGTCCGGGATAACGGCATTGGATTGAGCGCCGAGGATGTAAAACTCATTAATGAAAATAGGGTATATAATCCCGAGAGTATAGGTTCGGATGATGCCGTACAGCATAAAGGGAGCGGATTCGGACTGATGAACTGTCGCGGTATAATTGACAAATACCGTAAGTCGGATGATATTTTTTCGGTCTGCCGGTTCCATGTGGAGAGTGTTCAAGGCAAAGGCAGCCGTTTCTCTTTCAGACTGCCCAAAGGGGTGAAGCGTACCCTGACAATACTGGCGCTGTTATTTGCTGTCGGTCCTGCAGGCGCTCAGAACGGTAAGCTGAAATACAATCCGGACTCTCTGATAGTCAAAGCGTACAATTACGCCTACATGACCTACCTATGTAATACCGAAAACAGATATTCCGAAGCTCTGGTCTATGCCGATTCGGCCTTTACGGCTCTCAACGATGATTATTTGGCAAACGGAGGTGACAAGGAACAGATGCTGTATATTATAAACGGTGGAACTCCCCCTGAAACCCGTTGGTTGGAGTCGGGATTTGCCACTGATTACGAAACCATACTATGGCTTCGCAATGAGGTGGCGGTATCGGCTTTGGCGTTGCGTGACTGGCCGGTGTACCGTTATAACGACAATGCGTATCTTAAACTCTTCAAACTCTTTTACAGTGAAAGCAGGATAGAGGAGGATTGCTTGGAACTGCAGCGTTATAACAGCAATCTCTCAATGGCTTTGATCATTTTAGTGGTCATTCTGCTCTTTGTCATTCTGGCCCGCTTTATGATGTATTCCCGACACTGGTTACGTTACCGCAGCGATCTGCAGCAGGTGTTGAGGGTGATAAACCGTATTTCGGAGGTTACATCTGTAAGGGATATTGAGGCTGTGAGTCTGGATGATATTTTGCAGAGGCTTGTTGACGGTATATATGTTGAGATGGAACATCTTTACGATATACGTCAGCTCATAATTTCCGTTATTGACGAAAATAAGACCTATTCTGTTTCGAGTCATGAAAAATCTGTGGATGAACGTCTGCCGGACCGGGTGCGTGAATCCCTTGAGTCGGGCCGTCCGCAATCTACTTCGGACAGGCTCTGTCAGGCTGTCCCGCTTGTTGTCGAGATTGATTCTAACGAACATCTTGTGGGTGCAATCGGACTCTCTCTGAAACATAAGCCCGATGAAACGTGGCAAGTGATAACCGATATGGTAACCCATTATTTGGCCACTGCGCTCTATAGTTGTGTCATGAGGTTCCAGTCGGGACTACGCAGTCTGGAACAGATACAGGAGGATTCAGACCGTATAAGATTTGAAGACAACCGTCTGCATGTGAGCAATCTTGTTTTGGACAATTGTCTCTCAACGTTGAAACATGAAACCGTATGGTATCCGAACCGTATTATGCAGATGGCTAACGATGAGGCAAATGCCCGGGAGATGCAGGAACTGGTTGATTACTATCGTGAAATATACGGAATACTCAGTCAGTATGCGCTTGCTCAGACAAAAGAGCGGCTAGTCCATCTGGAAAAGATAGATGTTGACGCACTTTTCAGACGCTCGCTCTCATGGTACGGGAAAAATCGGAATGGAAAGGATACCCATCGGCTTGAGATTTCGCAGAACGGTCTCTTTATGAGCGGCGACAGGGCGATGATTGAGTATCTGATTGAGAATCTGCTTGAAAGCAGCCAGGAGGGAGGCCCGATGCGTCTGGATGCAATCCGTGACGGGAGATTTGTCAGAATTTCGCTAAGCCGGATTTCCGATGCTGAGCCTGAGAGAAACTGCGATACGCTCTTCTCCACGCTTGAAAACAGGGATAATATGGCATATGTGATATGCCGTCAGATAATCCGTGAACATGACGAGGTGTTCGGACATACGGGCTGCCGGATAAATGCCGAATGCAAATCGGACGGAACGGTAATTTGGTTTACTCTTCCGGCTTGGGAATAAAAAATTTAACATATGATATGGAAAAGATTAAGGCAATTGTTGTTGAGGACGTTTCACTTGAACTGAAAGGAACTCTCTCTATAATAAGGAACGACATTCCCGAAATTGAGGTGACGGGAACTGCACAGACGGAACGTGATTTTTGGAAGCTGATGAAGGAGGGTCCCGAACCGGATCTTGTCCTGCTGGATCTGGGTCTTGGCGGCTCTACAACAGTAGGGGTGGATATCTGCCGCCGTCTTAATTCGGATTATCCGAATGTAAAGGTGCTTATCTTCACCGGTGAACTGCTTAATGAAAAGCTCTGGGTCGATGTGCTTGAGGCCGGTGCAGAGGGCATAGTTCTCAAGACCGGTGAACTGCTTACCAGAGGTGAGGTGATGGATGTCATGTCGGGCAAACGTTTTGTCTTCAACCAGCCCATACTTGAAAAAATGGTGGAACGTTTCAGCAAATCCGTGAAGGAAGAGGGTAGGCAGCGGAGTGCCTTCATCACATACGAGATTGACGAATATGACGAGAGATTCCTGCGGCATCTGGCATTGGGATATACCAAAGACATGATAAGCGAGCTGCGTACCATGCCTTTCAGCAGCAAGTCGCTTGAAAAACGTCAGGCAGATCTTGTGACCCGCCTCTTCCCCGAAGGCGAACAGCGCGGGGTCAATGTCACACGTCTGGTCGTAAAAGCTATTGAACTGAATATTATAGACCCTTCAAGACTTGAAGCCGATGAGTGAACGTCAGTGCCGCAGATTTCCACATCCGGCGATAATCTACCTGATAATGCTTGTTCTCGTGATAATGATATCATGGATAGGCAGCATATTGGAAATACGCTCAATGGAGAGGAACAGTGATATCATATTGCAGAGTGTTTTGAGTGAACAGGGCATCCGATGGTTTATACGGAATGCCGCTGCCTGTTTCAGCACCGCGCCTGCAGGCGAGGCGTTGATGATACTCATGGCGATGGGCATAGGGCAGGGAAGCGGCTACTTCAGAGCTCTGCGCCGCATGAGACTGTTATCGCCCAAGGAGAGGGTATCGCTGATCATAAGCATGGTGGTTCTGCTGCTGTATATTCTCTTCATAGTCATGGATTTCCTTTTCGGAAGTTATTCTCTTCTGGGAGTTTCAGGTACGTTGAAGGGAAGCCCTATGGCCGAGGGCGCCGTATTTCTTTGTATGCTTGCCATAGCCTTGCCTGCAACGGTTTATGGCATTTCGGTCGGTTCTATAAGGTCGGCTGACGATTGTGTCGCAGCCTTTTCGGGTATGATAGGTCCGGCAGCATCATTTCTCATCACAATGCTTGTTGCATCCCAATTGATCCAGGTCATTTTATACACCAATTTTGATGTTATGCTGGGCATAGGACCGCGTTTGATGCGGCTCATATCCTTCCTCTTATATTGGACTCCGCTCCCTCTGATTATCTGCTCAAATCAAAAAAGGGACAAAGAGGTTTGAAAAGCGAAAAAAAACCTCTATTTTTGCGCCCGCAAAAGCATGGTTCCGTAGCTCAGTTGGATAGAGCAACAGCCTTCTAAGCTGTGGGTCTTGGGTTCGAATCCCAACGGGATCACATAAAACCCCGCTAGAACATATCCTAGCGGGGTCGCTTTTTTAAAAAGGCCAAAATCGCGCCAAAATCGTGCTAAAATTGTGCCCCATTTGTGCCCCATTTTTTTATGCCCCTCTATCGAATTGCCCCGTCCATTTTGGGAATCGGTCAAATGTCCGCATTTACCTGAAATACCGCAAATTATATTTATATCCGCATAGAGAATGCTAATAATTGCTTACCTTTGTCCCATTCATCCTTATAAGTACCATATGAAGAATACATTTTTTTTCCTTTTGAGTCTTGTTCTTTTCGGAGCATGCACCAGTAATCCTCGTGAGTTTACAAATCCCCGGTCCTATGCTGATAACACCTGTGATTGGATGAAAGAACTGCGTATCACACATGTAGAGTTTGCCGATACGGCCACCATTCTCACATTCTCTTACAAGTCAAGTCTGCCATCATACCGACTCAGCGTAGGCCCGCAGACATATCTTTCCGATGAAAAAGACCGTCATTACAAGGTTCTCTTCATGACAGAACACATGCTTGGCGAATTCTTCTCCGCAGGCCCGGAAGGCACAACTTTTCATGTAGGTTTCGAGCCCTTGCCTGCCGGAACCAGGATATTCGATATGATAGAAGGCATGGGTTCCAATTATTTTAAGATTATTGGAATACACGATTCGACATATACTCTTGCCAAGCCTAAATTCAGCCGAAAGGAATTGGCGGAAGCTAAACAGATCCGTAGCAGTATCTTTAAGCCGGGTGTAGTGACATTACGCGGAACTATCGTAGGGTATGACCACAATGATGGTTTCCGGACCTACAAGCTGCATTATTCGGACTATCCCGCCGACATTAATAATACATTGGCTCTTGATATAGATTCCGAAGGTAATTTTGAATCATCATTTGATGTCAATTATTTCTTTGGCGGAGCAATCGTTGACCATAATAACAACTGGTATGAGTTTATTGCCCAACCGGGTGATACACTGAATATTACTTTCTATAAGGATGGCTCTGTAAACTACTCATTATCCGATGGCCGTCCGTATCTGCTTAGAAATTATGTGCGGTTTTCTTCAGGTTTGAATGTCGTTGACAACAGCAAATTCCAGTTTACTGACTCCATAGATTGGCCGTCGGTTCTCGACTATGCATGGAAGTGCAAAAAACGTGGACATGATTATATTGACTATGTTGCTTCCAAGTACAATCTTACGGCCTTTGAATACCAGTATGCAAACATCATGATGGAGAATAGCATACTGGAGAGTTATCTCGATTGCCGTATGGATATTAGTTACCAGTATATAACATACATTACATCAACAGAACATGTTGACACAACAAAAATAATAGAGATAACAGAAAACTCAGATCGGATTCTTGCAGACTCTGCGGGGTTAAACTTTATAGCTGATTTCACGGCCAATGACTCACTAATGCTCATCATGCCCGTTCAGTGGGTAATATTCAACCGTTATAAGTATGATCGTGCATTTTACAAATCGGTCGTAAATTTGGATTCTCTTAAGGGTAAGGTCGATGATGCCACGTTATATGCACTTGAATCATATATGACGGACTCCATACACCTCGCCAACGATATGAAACTATTCGGTGCCTCAGAGCCGTCGCTGTTCGGAAAGATATGCATGATGCAGGATATTGACCGCCATCTTGAAACTCTTAATACAATCTTGATTCTTTATGCCGTTGCCAATCCGGATAGTGTACTCACGTCATATATGACTAAAATGAAGGGCCTTCTGAATGATGCAAACCTTGAGGCACGTGCTGACCGGATATATCAGGATTATTTCCGCAAGCAGGTTCCTTATTGGGATCTTCCCGAGTGCAGAGGCAAGGAGGTATTGAAATCCATACTGGCAAACTACCCCGGCAAGTACGTCTATATAGATTTCTGGTCTACAGGATGCGGCCCCTGCATATCCGGTATAAAGAGATGTTACAACAATCGTCGTGAGCTGATGACCGGGAAGCATGACAAGTTTGTCATGATATTCATTACCAGTGACCCGGAAGAGGCATACGAGCCTTTCCGTAAAGAGTGGCTTGAGGGAGCAGAGAGCTACCGCCTTTCACAGGATGACTACAATGTACTGGCAGGAATGTTCAATTTTTCTGCAATACCACACCACGAGATGATAACTCCCGATGGCCGTGCCGTTACCAACGTACCGGAAATGTTTGTCGTCAATCCTGATGACCCCGATCCAGAGCTACAGTCAAAACAATAGTATGTGACGTAGGATGAGGGTATCTCTAACAGAATAGGTATCATTCGAGTGTGGAGTAAGCGGCGGGAATCTTCTTGACATACCCCTGAGCGGTGAAACTGGCAATGAGAACCCCATTTTCATTATGGATGAAAACGGTTGCCGAAGGAATTTTGTAGTGCGGCGAAGTTAGCTCTCCCGAAGCGGTGAGTACATCGCCAAGCTTGGCTGCCACATGGTAGTAAATGGTGGAATTGATGCCAAAGGCTATATATTCACCCTGATTGACGAGAGCGGCAAATACCAGATCGGCAAGTGTGAACAGGGCTCCGCCCTGACAGATGTTGCCCGCATTCAGGTGATTTTCACCCACTGTCATAGATGCTTCGGCCGTTCCCTTTCCTATTGATGTCAGCTGAATCCCGTTTACTTTGGCATATCGGTCACGATCGTTAAGAATATCCTTAAGAGTCATAATATTACGTTTTATGGATGTTTGTTTATCCAAATATGAAAAAATCCAATGCTGTGTATTCTATTTTCCGATGCGAAGATACGAAGAAATAAGATACAATCTTGGTATTTATAATTATTCATAAGTTATTAAATAAATATTAATTTTTTCTATATTTTTCGCTTACATCTTGGCTGTTATGTGCTTTTTGTGTAATTTTGCACGAATTTGAATCATGCATAATTATTTCGTTAAATATGTTCAGACAATTAAGTGAGAAGGTCAGATACATAGGTGTTGACGATACCGCGCTGGATCTTTTCGAGGGGCAGTATATTATTCCTGACGGCATCTCATACAATTCTTATCTTATCCTGGATGAAAAGGTTGCGGTGCTTGATACGGTTGATGACTGTAAGGCCGATGAGTGGAAGGAGAATCTCCGTGAAGCTCTTGACGGCCGGAATCCGGACTACCTTGTAGTACATCATATGGAGCCGGATCACTCTGCTCTGACAGGAAGGATGCTTGAAGAGTTTCCTTCAATTAAAATTGTGGGCAGCGCAAGAGGTATACAGATGATGCCGCAATTTTTCGACGGGATCTCTTTGGAAGGGAGGACGGCAGCCGTGAAAGAGGGCGATTTACTTGACCTTGGAAGTCATAAGCTGCGTTTTATAGGCGCTCCTATGGTGCACTGGCCTGAAGTCATGGTCTCATTTGACGAATATGACGGTACGCTTTACAGCGCCGATGCTTTCGGTAAGTTCGGAGCGTTGGGAAAGTGCGGTTTTTATGGCCGTGACGATGATGACTGGTCATGCGAAGCCCGTCGCTACTATTTCAATATTGTAGGTAAATTCGGCGCACAGGTCCAGATGCTTCTGTCTAAAGTGTCACCTCTTCAGATAAGTTCAATCAGGCCTCTGCACGGTCCTCTGCTTGAGGATAATTTGGAAGAATATGTGAATCTCTATGATATATGGAGCAAGTATATGCCCGAGACTGAAGGCGTCTTTATAGCATGTGCCTCAATGCATGGAGGTACGATGGAGGCGGCAAAAAAGCTTGCCGAAATACTTCGCAGCAAGGGAGCCGAGAGAGTTGTCCTCTCTGATCTATGCCGATCGGATGTGGCCGAAAATGTTGAGGATGCTTTCAGGTATTCAAGAATGATCCTGGCGGCGCCGTCATACGATGGAGGACTCTTTACACCGATGTATGATTTTCTGCACAGACTGCAGATAAAAGGCTATTCAAACCGTATTGTAGGTATTATTGAAAACGGTTCATGGGCTCCATCGGCAGGTCGTGTGATGAAGGAGATGCTTGGCAGCATGAAGAACGTGACGGTGGTCAATCCTGAAGTCACAATCCGAAGCAGAATGAAGAGTTCGGACCTTCAGGCTATGACATCTTTGGCCGATTCAATTCTTCAACAGACACTTTAAATACGTAATAAACACTTTTATAAAACACTTTAATAAAATTAGTTATGAATGTTGACAATTTTATGTCAGAGCTGGCGATCCGCCATCCCGGTGAAAAAGAGTATCTGCAGGCAGTACGTGAGGTCCTGCTGAGTATAGAACCCGTATATAACATGCATCCTGAGTTTGAGAAGGCCAGAATAATAGAGCGTCTTGTCGAGCCGGACCGTACATTTATTTTCAAGGTGCCATGGACCGATGATAATGGAGAGATCCATGTCAATACCGGTTATCGTATTCAGTACAATAATGCCATTGGACCGTATAAAGGCGGCTTGAGGTTCCATAATTCGGTTAACCTTTCCATACTTAAGTTCCTCGGATTTGAACAGATTTTCAAAAATGCCCTGACCACATTGCCCATGGGCGGCGGAAAGGGTGGTTCTGATTTTAGTACACGCGGCCGTTCCAGCGCCGAAATCGAACGTTTCTGTCATAGCTTCATGCTTGAGTTGTGGCGCAATATAGGTCCCAATACCGATGTTCCTGCCGGTGATATAGGCGTGGGAGCACGTGAGATAGGTTATCTGTACGGTATGTATAAAAAATTGACCCGTGAGAATACCGGTGTTTTGACAGGTAAGGGTCTTGTTTACGGAGGTTCCCGCATACGTCCTGAGGCTACGGGTTTTGGAGCTCTCTATTTCGTAACTCAGATGCTTGAAACAGCCGGCGATAGTCTGAAAGGGAAGACGATTGCGATTAGCGGTTTTGGCAACGTGGCCTGGGGAGCTGCTAAAAAAGCTACGGAACTTGGAGCAAAGGTAGTCACTCTGTCAGGTCCTGACGGATATATTTATGATAAGAATGGTCTTAATGATGAGAAGATTGCATACATGCTCGAACTGCGTGCCTCAAACAATGACGTCGTAGAGCCGTTTGCTAAGAAATTTGGAGTTGAATTTATAGCCGGCCATAAGCCCTGGGAGCGTAAGGTGGACATTGCCATGCCCTGTGCGACACAGAATGAGCTGAATGGCGACGATGCAAAACAACTGGTCTCCAACGGTGTGAAGATGGTTGCCGAGGTTTCCAATATGGGATGCACCCCTGAGGCGATAGATACCTTCATCAATGCCCGTATCGTTTACGGTCCCGGAAAGGCGGTTAATGCCGGCGGTGTTGCCACTTCGGGACTTGAGATGACTCAGAATGCCATGCATTTGTCATGGAGCTCCGATGAGGTTGACGCACGTCTGCATACTATTATGTCCGACATACACGACCAGTGTGTGCAGTACGGAACGGAGTCTGACGGCTACATAAACTACATGAAGGGTGCCAATATTGCAGGTTTCATGAAGGTTGCCCGCGCTATGCTTGAAGAGGGTTATCTGGGATAATCTTTGCCGCTTCAGTATAAGTATATGATTAAGGAGAGAATTCGCGAACTGCGTCGCTTAATGATGCAGTGGGGTTGGGACGCTGCAGTATTTGTAGGTTCCGACCCTCATAACAGCGAATATACTCCTTTGCGCTGGTATCAGCGTATGTTTATAAGCGGCTTTACGGGTTCGGCCGGTACGGTAGTCATTACCAAGGATAAGGCGGGGCTCTGGACGGATTCCCGCTATTGGATACAGGCGGAACGCGAACTGGAGGGGAGCGGGATAGAACTTCACAGAACCGTGTCGGTCGAAGATACCGGCTGGCTTGAATGGATAGCCGGCAATATAGGACCAGGCGGCAAAGTGGGTGTGGATGGTCTCTGCATGAGCAAGGGCCAGGCTGCCGAACTTCAGCGCATGCTGGACCCGAAGGGATCACTAGTGGTCTCAAAACCCGATTATTTGGATGCTTTATGGCCGGACCGTCCCGATATGCCTGAGGAGCCGGTCCGGATCCATGAAGTCCGGTATGCAGGAAAGAGCAGGGATGAAAAGCTCGGTATGTTACGTTCTCTGCTGGAAGAGCAGGGATGCAGTTATATGCTTGTAAGCTGTCTCGATCAGATAGCCTGGCTGCTTAATATCCGTTCGAACGACGTACTATACTGTCCTTTTGTAATCTCATTTGCAATAGTTGGGCCATATAGGGTGACTCTGTTTGCCGGGGAATCCAAGTTTTCAGATTCGGTAAGAGAGGAGTTGTCGCAGTCGGGGGTTGATCTGTTGGCTTACGATGGTATAGGAGACTATATTTTGTCCATGAAACCTGAGGGAAAGATACTCATTGACCCTTCTACGCTGAACTTTGAGATAGGTCATGCTGTTGACCGGACTTTTGGGCAGGCAGGACAGGTTTTTGCACAATCCCCGATTGAACTTATGAAAGCTGTCAAGAATAAGACAGAAATAGAAGGTTTTCGCAGAGCCTATATTCAGGATGGCATTGTACAGACCCGTTTTTTTCGCTGGCTTGAGGAGGCCGTCTCTTCGGGACAAAAGATAACGGAAGCGGATGCGTCCGACAAACTGCATCTTCTCAGAGTCGAAATGCCCGATTTCCTTGACGAAAGCTTTGAGACCATATCGGCTTACGGCCCCAATTCGGCGATGCCTCACTATTCGACCGTACGGGGCAGAGATGCTATTCTGGAACCCCGCGGCCTCTATCTGAATGACAGCGGTGCACATTACAGCTATGGTACAACCGATATAACCCGAACCGTACCGTTAGGTCCTCTGACCGATCTTGAAAGAGAGGATTACACCCTATGTATGAAGGCCATGATAGTCCTTGCAATAGCTATTTTCCCAACCGGTACTCCCGGGTGTCGTCTGGATGCTGTTGCGCGCAGACCGTTGTGGCAGACAAAACGGAATTTCGGCCATGGAACCGGCCACGGAGTCGGGAATCTGCTTTCGGTCCACGAGGGTCCGCAGAGTATCAGACAAAATCTTAAAGATCAGCCGTTTGTTCCGGGAATGATAACCTCAGTCGAACCCGGAATTTACAGAGAGGGTTATCACGGTGTGCGTCACGAGAATATGACGCTTTGTATTCCTGCAGGTGAGAATCAATTCGGCAGTTGGCTTGCTTTCGAAACTCTTACCCGTACATATTTGGATACCGGTCCCCTTATTCCTGAAATGCTGGACAAAGAGGAGAGGGAGTGGCTAAATTCTTTTAACGAAACGGTTTTCAGGGAAATTTCTCCCTTTTTGTCTAAAGCCGATGCCGGTTGGCTCGAAAAAAAGACCCGCCCGATTTAAAAAAACAGTTAGTTATATTTACAAAACATAAGAGGGTTGNNCGATATGGATATTTTTGTAACAGTATTTAAAAATACCATGAAGACATAATTATTCGTACGAATGGTCGTCTTTTGAACGGACATTGCATTATGCTAATGACGGTTAAAAGACGACTAATTTTTTGAGACAACAGAGTATTAAATGGTTTATAAGTTTGATGAGGCAAAGCTAAAGCTAAAACTAAAGCAGGGAATTTTAATATAGAGGTTATATGCTGTGGATTGGGATAACCCTCAAAAACAACGGAAGACCCGCTCCACAGCGGATCTTCTGTTCTCAATAGTCCTTTTCCAATAATTGAAAATTAGATAAACCGGTTTCACAACCAATCTTCTCTCCTTGTTTGCGTTACAAAGATAAGATGATTGTTAGGTTGTAAAAACTAAAAAAATCAAATTATATTTAAAAAGCATTTATTTTCTGATAAAGATGTTATTTAAAAATCAATATATATACGCTTGGCTTGATTGTTGGGAAACAGAAGAGCGGGACTTCACAGTTCCGCTCGCCTTGAAATAAAATCTAATACCATGAAAAACACAAGACAAATATAATGCAGATATCTGTTTTATCCAAGAGTTGGATTGTTTTTTTTTAATTTTGCAAGGGAAAAGTGCCTCTTTTCTTAAGATTTATGCCGAAATATGAAAATTCAATCAAAGGATAATGAGAAAAGGATACTCTAAATCTTACAGAGCGGATAATATAAAACGTTTTCCTGTCAGTGAAGGTACAACGTTATTGCCATTCCTCTTTTCTATAATGCCCGATATGAGCAGGACCGAGGTTAAGAATTTACTCAAATATGAACATGTAGCTTTAAAGGGCGAGGTGGTCACTCAATTTGACACGCCTCTTTTGCCTGATGATGTGGTTGAGATTAATTTTGGACGTCCGTTTTACAAATTTAATGATCCTCATGTAAATATATTATATGAAGATGAATGGCTGGTGGTCATTGAGAAGGCTTCGGGGCTTCTTTCGGTAGCAAACGATAATTCTAGGGATAATAACGCTTTTCGTATTGTAAGAGATTATGTACGTAATTGTAATCCCGAATCCCGGCTATATATATGTCACAGACTTGACCAATATACTTCCGGAATACTTGTCTTTTCAAAAGATGAGGATCTGATGCGGGAACTCAGGTCAAATTGGGATTTTTATATTAAGGAACGTAAATATATGTGTGTTACAGAGAATGTCCCTGCCATTCCGGAGGATACGATACGAAGCTATTTGATTGAAAATTCACGCATGCAGATGTGTTCCACAAATGATTCCGAACAAGGACAGCTGGCCGTGACACATTACAGGGTGATCCAATCCCGGGACAGGTATGCTCTGATAGATGTGGAGATATTCACCGGTAAGAAGAATCAGATAAGAGTACATATGTCCGATTTGGGATGTCCGATTGCAGGAGACCGGAAATATGGGGCGGAGACAAATCCCGGTCGCAGACTTATGCTGCACAACTACAGATTCACTTTCATTCATCCTGTAACCTCCGAGCTGATGCGTTTTTCCCTTTCAACACCGCAGATATTCAGAAAACTGACTCAATAATATATTATTAAAAAGGTCTTAAACAGGGAACGACATTTTTATTTTTATTGTTGGTTTTTCCTCGGAGGAGGTCAGCCGAAGGTGGTCAGAATGAGGGCAAATACTCTTTGATGTTGGTCGGTAAAACCCTTTGCAGTCGAGAGTTTTCTATTTCAGAGTAATCCTGAGTCTAAAAACTCCAAAAATGATTCCACGTCGGGATTGAAGGTGTAGGGACCTGCCTTAAGATTCCCTTTTGCATCGATCACAACATAGAAAGGCTGCGCATTGGCTCCGAATTTGTGACGCTGAAGCAGACTCCATTTGTCGCCGACAGTGCGTATTTTTACTCTTGTTCCGTCTATATTTACAGTTACAGGTTTGTCAAGGGAGGTTTTGTCATCGACAAAAAGAGATACCTGAATGAAATTGTCACTTATCTTTTTTGCAACCCTGGTATCATTTCGTAAGGCTGTCTCCATTTTGCGGCAATTGACACATCCGTATCCGGTAAAGTCAACCAACACCGGTCTGCCGTTTCTCGATGCCGACTCAAGAGCTTCGCTGTAATCCGTAAACTGAGGGTCGAATCGGTTATCTTTTTTCCCAAAAATCTGAGTGCTCATCGGGGGTGTGAAGGCGCTTATGGCCTTTAACGGAGCTCCCCAANNAGCCATGCCGCGAATGCAAAACAGAGTATAGCCGAAACAGTTGCCGCTATTCCGGGTTTTGAACGTTTCACGCCTTTTTTGAAATTCAGGACTCCGATCAGGTAGAGTCCAAGCAGGATGGCAATGATGATCCACAGGATTATGAATAGGTCGCGCGGCAGTATTCCCCATCCGTAGGCCATATCGGCTACCGATAGGAATTTCAGTGCAAATGCGAGTTCAATGAATCCGAGGGTCACCTTTACCTTCTCCATCCAGCCTCCCGACTTGGGTATCGACTGCAGCCAGCCGGGAAACATTGCAAACAGTACGAAAGGGATAGCCAGGGCTAAAGAGAAACCCAGCATGCCGACAGTAGGGGCCAGAATGCTTCCGGTCGATGCCGCATCGACCAGCAGGAAGCCTATAATAGGGCCGGTGCAGGAGAATGATACTATTGTAAGGGTCAGAGCCATGAAGAATATCCCTCCGAAGCCGCCCGACATTGCCCGTCGTCCCGTACCGGTACTCCAGCTGGCAGGCAGGGTAAAATCGAACAATCCGAACAGGGCGAGTGCGAAGACAACCAGAATAAGGAAGAAGGCTATGTTGACAATGGAGTTGGTGGCCAGTGAGTTGAGGGCATTGGCTCCAAAAATCAGAGTTATGGTCAATGCCAGTGTTACATATACGATGATTATGGAGAATCCGTACAGAACAGCGTCCCTGATCTCGGATTTTCTATCTTTGGATCTTTTCATGAAGAAACTGACCGTCATCGGTATTATAGGCCATACGCAAGGAGTGAGCAGGGCAATCAGGCCGCCTAAAAAACTGGTAAAGAAGAGCCTGGTAAGACCGATTCCTTTTGTTGACACACCGTTTCCGGAACTATAGGTTACGGGTTCCCATTGCTGCTCGTCATATCCCTCTAATGAGGAGAGATCGGTGTAATTGTCATCGGCCTCTGACAGATTGGCAACAGGTTCCGATGAGAAGGTGAATTCGGAATATTGCGGCGGCAGGCAACTTTCGTTATTGCATGCCCCGAAGGCTAAAGCTCCTTCAATATGCCATACGGGAGCGGTAAGTCTGAAATCCTGCGTGAAAATCACCTTTTTTTCAAAATAGCTGACCTCCATTTCGAAGACTTTGTCGTACATAGTCTTCTCGTCCCCTTTGAACCGGAGCGGTCCTAACGGTGAAGCGCCCGAGATAGAATCGTAACGGACTGACGCTCTGGTAGGGCCTCCTTCGGGAACCGTTACGGAATAGACATGCCACCCATTTGAAATAGTTACGTCGAAACTGACGCTTAGAGTATCCGATGTCTGTTTTACAGACTGTTTTACGCTGACGGGACTGCCGGACGACAGGCCGGAGAGGTTAAACTGTGGTGAAAGCAGCAACAGACAGGCTGATAATAAAGCTGAGAATGACATTTCAATTTTTAGAATTTCAGCGCGAAGATATATAGAAAAAATGGAATAGCGCAGAAAAGTTTATATCTTCGCGTATTATAAAATAAGGTTCATATGAACAGAAGATTTACATTTGGTATGCTGGCAATTGTTGTTGCTGCAGTTTACCTTATACTATTTGGAATGAAGGAGGAAAACGGGAGTACGGTTAACATCGGAAAAAGTGAAATTACGATCGAAGACGGCGTTCTTACGCCTGAGGTCCTGTGGGCAATGGGAAGGATAGGCGGGGTAGCCGTATCGCCTGACGGTTCGATGATAGTCTATCAGGTCTCTTACTATAGTGTAGAGGAGAATGCGTCTCATACGGTGTTGTATGTAATGACTGACAAGGGTGAAGATGTAAGGATGCTTACGGGCAACCACTGGTCCGAACACAGCCCTGCCTGGCTGGATAATGAGAGGATTGCATTTCTTTCAAATGAATCCGGCAGTCAGCAGATATGGGTAACAGACACAAAAGGTAAGCGTCGCTCAAAGCTCTCCGATACCGACCGTGATGTTGAGGGTTTCCTCTTCTCGCCCGACCTAAGTAAGGTCTTGATGGTTATGAGTGTTCCCAATCCTTCGGTAAAAGAGGTCCAGTATGCCGATCTGCCTTCAGCAACCGGTCGGATAGCTGATGACCTGATGTTCCGTCACTGGGATAGCTGGGTAACTCAGCTTCCTCATCCCTATGTGGCTGATTTTGACGGGACCGGAATATCACCGGAAGTCAGGGATATAATCGAAGGTGAACCTTATGAGAGTCCGCTGCGTCCGTTTGGGGGCGTGGAACAGTTCGCATGGTCGCCGGACAGCCGTTCCGTGGCATATACCTGTCGCAAGAAGCAGGGCTTGGAGTATGCTAAAAGTACTGATTCGGACATATACCTTTTCGATGTAGAAAAGGGTACAACCTTGAATCTCTGCAAAATAGAGGGCGAAAAGGATCGCAATATGGGGTATGACATAAACCCGCAATTCTCTCCTGACGGCAACTACATGGCCTGGCTCAGCATGGAACGTGACGGATATGAGAGTGACCGAAACAGACTCTACGTCATGGATATGGAGACCAAACGCAAGTGGTCGGTCTCTGAAAATTTTGACAGTAATGTAGATGCTTTTATTTGGGAATCAGACGGTTCTTGCTTCTATTTCATCGGTTCCTGGAATGGAAGGATGGCGCTGTTTACAGTTGATTTGGAAGGAAATATAGTGCCTATGAGTGATGATACGGCAGACTTCAATTCGCTGGCATTGGCCAGAAACAATCGCATTATTCTGACCAGGCAATCCATACAAAATGCCACTGAAATATACTCTTTTGACCTGAGGAGAGGTTTGGCTGAAAAGATTTCCCATGAGAATGACCATATTTTTTCCCAGTTGGATAACATAAGGGTAGAGGAGCGTCACATTACCACCTCAGACGGTAAGGATATGCTGACTTGGGTAGTCTATCCTCCAAATTTTGATCCTTCAAAGAGATATCCTGCGCTGCTTTTCTGCGGGGGCGGTCCGCAGAGCATGGTGTCGCAGTTCTGGAGCTATCGCTGGAATTTCCGTATAATGGCTGCTCAAGGTTATATAGTGGTGGCACCAAACCGTCGCGGTCTGCCCGGCTTCGGTCAGGAGTGGAACGAACAGATTAGCGGTGATTATGGCGGTCAGTGTATGAAAGACCTGCTTTCGGCCATCGATGAGGTAAGCAAGGAGCCTTATGTGGACAGTGAGCGTCTGGGATGTGTGGGAGCCAGTTTCGGCGGTTATTCGGTATATTGGCTTGCAGGTCATCATGAGGGTAGGTTCAAGGCATTCATAGCTCATGACGGTATATTCAATTTGGAACAGCAGTATGTAGAAACCGAGGAGATGTGGTTCCCGCAGTGGGATATGGGCGGTCCCTATTGGGAGAAGGAGAATGCGATTGCCCAACAGACTTATGCCTCCTCGCCGCATCTTTTTGTTGACAAATGGGATACTCCGATCCTCTGCATACATGGAGAGAAAGATTACAGGATAATCTATTCGCAAACCTTGTCGGCATTTCAGGCAGCCCGTTTGCACGGAGTTCCGGCACAGTTGCTGCTCTTTCCCGATGAGAATCACTGGGTGCTCAAACCGCAGAACGGTATTCTGTGGCAACGCACCTTCTTCGGATGGTTGGAAAAATGGCTTAAGTGATTATGCTCAAACAGGCATAACAGTCTTTTTTTAGACCTGTTATTATCACTTGCGCTGTTGTCTTTGCAAACGCTCCTGCTCTTTTTGCATGGCTTCAAGCCGTGCCATCAGGCTGCTCCCTTTGTTGCGTTTGTTGGGGTCATTGCGCGATGCCTGATAGTTAGCTTCAAGTTTTTCCAGAATCTTCTTGTCATCGGTTGACTGCCGGAGCCAAATCATAGTTATTATATTGACGAGACCTGAAATGAAATAGTAGTAACAGAGTCCTGACGAATAGTTGTTGAATGTGAAAAAGAATACAACGGGCATCAGATACATCATCCATCTCATCATTTTCATCTGATCTTCCTGTCCGGGAGCTTGTTGTTGCTGTTTCATCGAAATTACGGTATTGATGATGTTTGTCAGACAGAAGAGTACACAGAAAATGCTGAGGTGATTGCCTATCAGAGGAATGCTGTTTTCCCAGTGTATTATGTCATCAAATCCTGTCAAGTCGGTTGCCCAAAGGAAGCTCTGCTGACGAAGCTCAATAGCATTCGGTACGAAGAAGAAGAAAGCCATCCATACGGGCATCTGCACAAGGGCAGGAAGGCAACCGCCCATTATTCCCACACCATATTTATTGTAAAGCGCCATAACCTCCTGTTGTTTCTGCATTGCGTCTTCAGGTTTGGGATATTTGGCGTTGATCTCATCGACATAGGGTTTGAGTGCGCGCATCTTTGCCGACGACATGAATGACTTGAATTGTGCAGGGAATACTATTATTTTCACAATTATTGTCATGAGAAGAATGACAAGACCCATGTTCAGGTTCCACTTTGAGAGCAGATTGAAGAGTGGCATTATGAGAAAACGGTTCATTTCACGTACCACTGGCCAGCCCAGGTCTATCACACGGTTAAGCCGAAAATTCTTGTCGGACGAGATGATTTTATTGTCAGCCGTTAGAATGGCGTAATCGTTCGGGCCGAAGTAGAAATGCAGTTTGGTTGATTGGTTGCCGGTCGGATCAAAATAGGTAGAGGTCCTGCTTTGGAATTTCTTCATGTAACCTTGTCCTTTCGTATAGGTTAGACCTGACAGTGTGCCGTTGCTGTTGAATGTATGGTCTGAAGCTAGAATAGATGAGAAAAACTGATTTTTATAAGCAATCCAGTCCAGAGGTGTTTCAACGGTGGTCTTGGTCGTACCTTTTCCTGATCTTATTATTTTCGCCCTCCTTTTTTCGGCTGTTTTGTATGTAAGGGTGGTATATCTCTGTTCAAATTCAAAACCCTTTTCATGCTGGCGCAGATTTTGTATCCAATCCATGGAGATGGTGTTCAAATCGGAACTGAAGAAGTTGTACATTCCGTTGGCTTTGATTTCGAAGTCAAGCAGATAGCTTTCAGGATGAAGCGTGTAGATGAAATCCAGCCATCCGTATCCGTTGACTGCAAGACGCATTGTAACCGAGCTGTCGCTCTTATCGACGGGCTGAAAATAGAGATCTTTTGTGTTTATGTTTTCATTTTTACCGTCAATCATGAAACTGAGGCTAATGTCATCCTTGCCGAACAGGAGAATATCCGTACCGTCCTGCTCTTTGTACCCATACAGTTTAGCCGATGCGGGTACGCCGCCTTTATTGGAGATATCTATTCTGACCTTACCATTGTCAAGGGTTACAACACCGTCGTTGCCATTCATCGCATTGAAAATAGATGATGAGTCGGCAGCAATAAATGTCTCAGTTGCTGTAATTTCGGTTGTATTATCGGAAACGGAATCTATTCCCGTTATATTTAATTCTGTCTCCTCTTTTGATTCGTTTTGTTCCGGAATAACCTTTTTCGATGAACGGTCGGTCGAAAATAACAACATTATCATGGCCAATCCTATAAATATAAGGCCGAAATAACTTCTTTTATCCACTACAATCTCTTATTTTAGATTAACGAAGTGCAAAGTTATAAAAAATTACGTGTATGAATACTCAGAAAGTATTATATAGTGTTTTTTTGATTAAATTTGCTTTTNNAAAATCAACTTTTTATTACTTTTGAAAATAGAAAGTCACATAAGATCAAAATATGAAAAGCATCTCCTTCTTCTCATTGATGGTTCTGTCAACCCTAACTATGCAGGGAATGGCGAATACGACTTTGTTTTGTGTTTCCGATGATCCCGTACAGGGAATAATAGATGATTCCATTTCATTCAAAAGCTCCAATATAATATCTAAAGATTCCATTGTTATAGTATCTGACAATGACCCCGTCGGAGTATATGATAATTCCGATTCCGTTATAATTAATACCGATATAATAGAAGTTTTTTCCGATAATTCTTTATTGAATCTATCTGATAATCCCTTCTATTTCAGGCTGTTCATGCCTTTGACTTTCTACTCTTCCGTGATTGATGATGCCGTGGCGCTACCTGGTCAAGTATTTGATAATCTTGATGAAAAACCTAAAAATGACGATCTTCTCCCTGTTGCGGATTTTACATCGAAGGAGTCGGATTTGACAAAAAATATCAATGAGGTTCTCTTGAACATTTATATGAATTATCCTGATATGGTACGTATGACTGAGCATGAACTCAGGACTATATTGGGATCGGTTGATCTGGATCCGGAAGAGATGGTTGACGGGCTGATACGTAATGCATCTCCCGAAGGCAGAAGGTTATCCGATAAACACGAACCCGATCCGGTCAATATAAAACCCAGATACTGGAAGAAATTTGGAAGATTTTCAGGGAAATATACACAGAGTCAGTACTCCGATAATTGGTATAAGGGCGGCGAAAGTAACCATTCAGTGCTTGCTCAGGTCACGCTTGAAGCCAACTATGCAAAGAATCAGACCACGCTCGACAACAAGCTTGAAACAAAGCTCGGTTACTATACGACAGAGGTTGACGGCTCAACTAAGATGAAGACTAACGATGATCTGCTCCGTTTTACCTCAAAATTCGGGTTAAAGGCATGGAAAAGTTGGTCATATTCTGCACAGATACAGGGTTATACTCAGTTTATGGCTGTTTATGATAAGAAGGTGCCCACAAAACTTAAGTCAAAATTTTTTGCACCTGCATACGGCAATATCTCCATAGGTATGGACTATAAGCCTAAATTTAAAAACAAAAACATAACATTGTCGGTACAGTTATCGCCACTCTCATATAACTGCCGTTATGTGAGTGTGGATAGTATTGTTACCAGTTATGGGATAAAGGAGGGAGAAAACTTCATGAAGACCATAGGCTCACGCATGGAAAGCAACCTGAAATGGAAAATGTTCACTGATTTTAACTGGACCTCCAAGTTGCAGTACTTTACCAACTATGAGAGCGTTGAGTTCAACATAGAGAATACTTTGGATTATCAGCTTAGCAAATATTTTTCAATACAGTTTTTCTTCCACTGGCGGTTCGATGACAGTGTTAAGCGCAAGAAAGACAAAGACGGTGAGCTGATGGGGTATGGGCAGTTTAGAGAATTCCTTACCCTCAACTTTAACTATTCATGGTAGTCTGCCGGGTTTTTTTGCGGCGCTCTCTCATTATTTCCGATCTGCGTTTGAACGGCGAATTCGGTTCAAGTGCCATAAACCAGTATTCCACATGGTCGGTTATGGTGGGGAACAGACGAGTCAGGAAGAGTAGAAGTTTGCTGACCGTTGTCAACGTAGCCCGACGGGACCGACGTCTTATGTGTTTTATCATTATCAGCGCAACTTTTTCGGCACTCATCATCTTGTTCTCCTTCCGTGGGGTTTCACCCTGCTCGCTGCCGTTGGCCGTCAGGGCGGTTTTGCGTATATTGGAGGATGTGAATCCGGGAGCAAAAATCATTACGTGCAATCCATCGTAGAGATGTTCAGACCTGAGTGTGTCCAGGAAGCCGTTTATGGCAAATTTGGAGGCCGAATATCCGGTGCGGCCCGGCAGTCCCTTGTATCCGGCGGTGGAGATAATTCCTACTACTGAACCTTTCGATTTGAGCAGGTATGGCAAAGCATATTTGGTGCAATATACCGTTCCCCAAAAGTTGACATCCATCAGGCGTCGGATAACGTTCAGATCCAGATCCTTGAACATAGCACGCATGGATATCCCCGCATTGTTAATGAGTATGTCTATTTTCCCGAATTTTTGTACGGTTTCTTTGATTAGATTTTTGCAGTCATCTTCAATGGATACGTCGGTCTTGACATAGATTACTTCGGTTATTTTGGAAAGTTCCTCTTCTAAAAGGATAAGTTTGTCTTCTGATCTGGCGGCCAGAACCACTTTGGCGCCGTATGCAGCAAACTGTCTGGCGGTAGCAAGTCCGATACCTGAGCTGGCGCCCGTTACTATGACAACCTTATCTTTAAAATATTTTCTGTTCCTCATTTTAAATTTAATCTTGTCTTTTCCGTTTTTCGTATCATGGCTGTAAAGTTACTCTTTTTTTACCGTAGTAGTCTATGTTTTCATTATTTTCATTATCATTTTAGGGAACATTTATCTACTTTATTTTTATTTGCATTTTCACGCAAAAAACGTGCTTATATGATTGAAATACAACATCAATCTTTATTTGGAGGTCTTAAGTGATTCAAGTTTGAACATCTCGTCACGATACTGGGCGGCCTCCATGAAGTCCATGCGACCGGCGGCCTCGTTCATTAAGCGACGGGTACGCGCTATGGCTTTATCAAGCTGCAGCGGGGTCATTTTAGCTATAACGGGATCTGCTACGGACTTGGTCAGGTCTTGCTGGACATATGGCCTCTCCTTTTCGGATTGGCGGTTTTGAATCAGCGATGAGGTGGTAAGAGCCTTCTCAATCTGTTGCGGAGTTATACCGTGCTCCTCATTGTAGAGCATCTGTTTTTTGCGGCGGCGATTTGTTTCGGTAATGGTGAGACGCATACTTTCGGTAATCTTGTCGGCATAGAGGATCACCTTACCGTTCAGGTTACGGGCGGCACGGCCTGCTGTCTGGGTCAGGGAGCGGTGGTCGCGCAGGAAACCCTCCTTATCGGCATCGATTATGGCTACCAACGACACTTCGGGCAGGTCTAATCCTTCGCGCAGCAGGTTTACACCTACAAGCACATCATAAACACCCTTGCGCAAATCGGTTATTATACTGATACGTTCCAGAGTATCGACATCGCTGTGAATATAGTTGCAGCGCACTCCGTTTTTAAACAGATAATCATTGAGTTCCTCTGCCATACGCTTGGTGAGAGTCGTAACCAGAATACGCTCGTCACGTTCCGAACGGAGGGCTATCTCCTCCATAAGGTCATCTATCTGGTTCTTGCTGGGGCGCACCTCTATCTCGGGGTCAAGCAGGCCGGTGGGGCGTATCACTTGGTCAACTATCACGCCTTCGCTTTGGGAGAGTTCGTAATCGGCCGGAGTGGCGCTCACGTAGATAGTCTGGCCGGTCAACTCTTTGAATTCCTCAAACTTAAGAGGACGGTTGTCAAGTGCGGCGGGCAGACGGAAACCGTAATCCACAAGATTTGTCTTTCGAGCACGGTCACCTCCATACATTGCGTGCAGTTGAGGCACGCTCACATGGCTTTCGTCAATCACGGTTAGGAAATCCTTTGGAAAGAAATCCAACAAGCAGTAAGGGCGGGTGCCCGCAGCGCGACCGTCGAAATAGCGGGAGTAGTTTTCTATTCCGCTGCAGCGCCCCAACTCACGTATCATCTCTACGTCATATTCTACGCGCTCCTTGAGGCGTTTGGCTTCCAGGTTTTTACCTAATTGATGAAAATATTCCACCCGCTCCACAAGGTCGTCCTGTATGGCATGTATGGCACGCTCTTGGCTCTCTTTGGTGGTCATGAACAGATTGGCGGGATAGATGCGATAAAATTCGTAGATATTAAGACGTTCACCCGTAAGCACATCGAACTCTTCGATGGACTCTATTTCATCGTCCCAGAACTGTATCCTTATGGCTATATCATTGTAGGCCAAATTAATGTCCACGTTTTCACCCTTGACACGGAAACAGCCGCGTCCCAGCTCTATGTCATTGCGGGTGTAAAGGCTTTCCACCAGCTTGCGTAACAGTGTGTTGCGATTTATGCGGTCACCTTTTTTCAATTCAATAACGTTATTGTAAAAATCGGCCGGATTGCCCATTCCGTATATACAGGAGACCGATGATACCACGATCACATCATTCCTGCCGGAGAGCAGAGCCGATGTTGCAGAGAGCCGCAGCTTGTCAATCTCATCGTTTATGGCAAGATCCTTCTCTATGTATGTATCGGTGGCCGGTAGATATGCCTCCGGCTGGTAGTAGTCGTAATATGATACGTAATATTCTATTGCATTGTCCGGAAAGAAAGTTTTGAACTCGCTGTAGAGCTGTGCAGCCAAAGTCTTGTTGTGGCTCAGAACAAGGGTGGGGCGGCCTATATTTTTGATGACATTTGCTATAGTGAATGTTTTGCCTGAACCGGTCACACCGAGCAGCGTCTGCGCTTCGGCTCCGGCCAGCAACCCTTCGGTGAGCTGTTGGATGGCCTGCGGTTGATCACCGGTAGGCTCGAATGATGAAACAAGCTTGAACTCCATTGGTCGTATTGTCAGAAAAGACAAAGATACTGCAATTTTATCCGGATTCTTACCGGCTTTTCCTTATGTCGCCCTTTTTGTATAATTTTGTGCCGTTAATTTGATAAATGTATGACAGTTGAAGAGAGAAAGCAGCGTGCCCGTGAACTGTTCCGTTCGGGATATAACTGCTGTCAGGCAGTGGCAATGACTTTTGCCGATGTGATAGGACTTCCGGAAGATGAGATAGCCCGCCTTGCAAGCGGATTTGGAGGCGGAATGGGGCGGATGCGTGAGGTGTGCGGCACAGTCTCAGGTATGGTAATTGTCTCCGGAGCCATTATTCCGGCTACTGACGTGACCGACAGGAAGGCCAAGACTGCCAATTATGCTTTGGTTCAGGAGATGGCGGGTGAATTCCGTCAGGCGAACGGCAGTATAATTTGTCGCGAACTGCTTGGCCTGTCAAAGCCCGAGGGTACACCGGTACCTTCGGACCGTACTCCGGAGTATTATAAAAAACGTCCTTGTGTAGAGCTTTGCGCCTGTGCAGCAGGGATTGTAGCAAAGAGACTCAAATAACCTATATTTCAAACTAAATATTTTAATTATAATAATGAAAAAATTTATAATAACCATAGCGGCGATAGTCCTGTACACAGTTCAATCCCTTGCTTGTACCAATCTGATAGTTACAAAGGGAGCTTCATCCAACGGGTCCAATATGTGCACCTATTCGGCCGATTCGCATCAGCTCTACGGAACTCTCTACTTTACGCCTGCAGCCGATTATCCGGTCGGTACAATGGTGGACATTTACGAATGGGATACAGGAAAATTTTTGGGACAGATCCCGCAGGTAGAGCATGTCTATTCGGTTATCGGCAACATGAACGAGCATCAACTGGTGATAGCCGAGACCACTTACGGTGGGCGTGAGTTCATAGATTCCACAGCTATTATGGATTACGGTTCGCTTATCTATCTGGCTCTGCAACGTTGCAAGACGGCACGCGAGGCTATCAATCTGATTGACAACCTTATGCAGACCTATGGGTATGCATCGGAAGGGGAGTCGTTCACGCTTTGCGATCCGGAAGAGATTTGGATCATGGAGCTTATAGGCAAGAATCCCAAATACGACAGTAACGGCAGCAATCTGAACCGCGGCGCCGTCTGGGTGGCCAAACGCATTCCCGACGGTTACATTTCAGGTCATGCCAACCAGGCCAGGATAACCACTATCGATTTCGATGATCCGGAGAACTGTCTCTATTCCGCAGATGTGATAACTCATGCCCGTGAAGAGGGACTGTTCAGCGGCAGGGATGAGGATTTTTCTTTCTGCGATGTCTATAACCCGCTGGATTTTGGTGCTGCCCGCGGTTGCGAGGCACGTGTATGGGCATTTTTTAACCGTTTTGCCGATGGGATGGATGATTATCTGGATTATGCCCTGGGCAATGATTTGACCAATCATATGCCGCTTTATGTCAAGCCTAACAGAAAGTTGGGCACAAAAGATTTGGCCGATATGATGCGCGACCACTTTGAGGGGACTCCTATGGATATGACTACCGATATAGGCGCCGGAGGCAGTCATCTGCCTTACCGCTGGCGTCCCATGGAGTTCGAATATCAGGGATGGAATTATGTAAACGAGCGTGCCATAGCCACTCAACAGACAGGATGGTGGTTTGTTGCTCAGTCCCGTCCCGGTCATAAATACGGAATCTACTGGTTTGGTGTGGATGATGCCGCCACATCGCCTCTCATGCCGTTCGCCAGCTGTATGACAACTGTTCCGGAATGTCTGGATGAGGAGAACGGATCACTGATAGAATATTCCGAAACCGCCATGTTCTGGATAGTGAATCGCATTGCACAGTTCGCATATCTGCGTTACGATAAGATAGGCGCCGAGGTACGTCAGATCATTGACGATTATGAGAGCGGTATGATAGCTCAGATGGACGAAGCCTGCAGGAGGGCAGCTACTATGGAGAGCCGGGAGGGGCAGTCTTATTTGACACAATTTTGTCTGGATAACGCTTCGGCCCTTTTCAAACGCTGGCAGGAACTGGACAAGTATCTGTTAGTCAAGTATATTGACGGCAATATAAAAAGACAGAATCCCGATGGATCTTTTATGGACAACGGTCATGACCGTACCATTCCTGCATATCCCATACAGGAGGAGTATTCAGATAAATGGAAGGAGCATGTAGTGCGTGAAAACGGCGACCTGTTGCGCATACGCAGATGAATTAATAATAAATAACGGATGCATGTTTGCACTGTTCGTTCAAAATAGGTAATTTTGCAGCTTGAAAACGTATGGCATAATGCGGAAAATATTTTTATTTTTCATTCCGGCTGTTCTGGCTTTGAGTGTGCTGACAGGTTGCGGAGGGTACAATAAGATACTCAAGGCATCGGATTACGGCACAAAGTACAGTCTGGCCAAGAATCTATATGTCGAGGGACGTTTTACAACATGCAGTTCGGTGCTTGAAGAGTGTGTGGTGATGTTGCATGGAACATCGCAGGGTGAAGAATCCATGTTTTTGTTGGCTTCATGCTATTTCAACCTGGAGGACTATCTGTCTGCGTCACAGTATTTTCAGAATTGTTTTACCAGATACCCCAACAGCCTCTATTCCGAGAGCAGTCTGTTTATGACGGGGAAGAGTCTGTTCCGCGATATGCCTGACCCGCGTCTGGATGCCACAAGCACTAACAACGCCATATCGGCATTGCAGCGTTTTGTCGAAACCTATCCGCAAAGTCAATACAGGGCAGAGGCTGAGGAGATGATATTTGATATGTATGACAGGCTTGCCGAGAAGGAAAAAAGGACGGCCGAACTCTACTATAACATGGGACTTTATATGGGGAATAATTATAGGGCAAGTATTATTGTTGCTCAAAATGCATTGAAAGATTATCCCTATACAAAGTATCGGGAGGACCTTTCGGCTCTGATACTCAGAGCAAAGTTCCAGATGGCTCAGGAGAGTGTCATATCCAAAAAGGATGAACGTTACAGGGATGCTATTGACGAGTACTATGCGTTCCAAAATGAATTTCCTGAGAGTAAATATTTAAGAGAGGCTGAAAGGATATTCAGAATTTCAACGAGAAACATAAACGATACAGAAGAACTAATAGAAGACTAATAAAATGGATTTTAAAAAATCAACTGCACCTACTAACACAGTCACACGTGATCTTGTAGATTATGTGAAAGATACCGGTAATATCTATGAGACCGTAGTCATAATAGGTAAACGTGCCAATCAGATTGCGGTCGAAATGAAAGAGGAACTCAAACAGAAACTTGAGGATTTCAGCAGTACAACCGACAATCTTGAGGAGATATTCGAGAACAGGGAACAGATTGAGATTTCCCGCTATTACGAACGTCTGCCGAAACCTACTCTGATAGCCGCACAGGAATTTGAGGATGGTAATATTTACTATCGCAATCCTGCCAAGGATAAGGAGAATATCTAATGAAGATAGAGTTCTATCTGCACCAAATTTGGCTGGCTCTAATATGCATTTTGTTATTAGTCAGCCTTTTTTCCCCTATCGCACTCTTCGTGGTNNTTCAAATCATTGAACTGACCAATTTTCGCTTGATTTACGAGGATGGTTCGACAAGGGGGGCTTTATGGGGTCTTGGGGTAATTCTCATATTGATTTTTTTGGTCGGGACATTTGAGTTGCTGCTTTCCGGATTCAGAAATTTTGTCCTGCAGAAGCGGTTGTTGATATTCATGATGTTGCTTACATTGGGATATTATATCCTCTTGGTTATTGGCGTACTGCTGCTCAAAGGCAGTGCATCGTTCGTACCCAAAGTTGCGTTGGGTTTGCCATTCGTCTGCCTTGTCCTGCAATACATGACATTCCACGGTGTAGCTAAGGCCGAGGCCGAAATAATTGCGCGTGCCACCGGTTTCAGGCTGCGCGACTAAANNACCTATTTTATACTGATAAGATATGTTGCGCGAACAGAGATTGTACTGTTTGCGCAACGTGCGAAATAGTCGCTTTTGGTGATATTGTAAATATTACCGAGTCCGAAATAGTAACGTCCTTCAAGTCCGAAAGCTCCTATTCCCGTACGCAGCTCAACTCCAAGACCGGCTGAAATGCCGTAATCCAGCTTGTTCTCTATGGGGCGGTTGTAATGATAGATCACTCTGTTAGGGCGATTTGACGAATCCCAGGGTTCACGTCCGCCTTTTTTCTGGATTTCATTTATAAGATATGAGACCTGTGGACCCAGATTCAGATATCCCTGGAACCCCCGATATTCACGTCCAAAACCCAGGTGTGCATAAAAAGGCACTTCAACGTAATTCAGATGTCGGGTATATTCATTTCCCGAACCATCGTCAATAAGTTCGGTCCATCCGCGTGTCGCATAGTTACATTCCAATTGAAGTCCGCATATAAGGAAGAAATATTTTTCCGATATATGTCTAATGGTTAAGCCTGCCGTGGGGCCAAGGCTGATATCCTGTTTAATGGTCGGTATAAATGATACGCTGCTTGTACCCAATCCTCCGTTAAATCCTATGGAAAAGAGATTGCGTGAATCGCCTACCTGTGCCTTCGACGGCAAAGTTGTAAGCAGAAACAGAGATATTACAAGCAATGATCTTTTCATTGATCAAAATCTATTTTTTCTACCTTATACTGATTGGAGAGATGTATGAAAAATACTTTCCTGTTAATAAAACCTCCCCAATTGTTCACCCGTTCGAATTTGAATCCCATCTGTACGGGATTTGTCTGTATGGCATGAAGATTGTTTTCGAATTCATCGCCATATAATGATATGCCTTTCAGAAAATAGTATGAGGTGTCAAAACCGTACGAAGCGTAACTGGGATAGCTTATCATCATCTGCCGACTGAATGCCCGCCGGAAAGAGGCACCGAAATCAACTGATTCCCGAAGCATATTATTGGTGTAGAACCAGCTGTAGAACCAGGTATCAACTTCATACATCTCATCGAGATGGTCAACGGCGTATGTCTGGTATTCCGGATAGCCGAACAGATAGGTTTCCATTCCCTCTTGTTTGTTTCTGCTAATCAGTTGCAAAACAGGAAGGAATGAAGCCAAAGGTGCGGATTCCTTTGAATTTATGATAAATATGTTTTGACGGTCGAGACTGAGCAATTCCATTATTTTCTCATCAATTTGTTTAACATTTTCATCCTCACTGTCCTTATATTTACTCCTGCTGATATCCTCGTGGATGCTGTCCAGTAATATGGTTTCAAATGGAATATTCCTCTCATTGGCAGCCTGACGGAATCCTGCCATAAACTCTTTTTGTGAGTTATCTCCGGCATCTATCATAAAGATTTTCGGTCTATTGAAAACACGAAAGAAATGGTTGTACACCTCCTGATAAATATATGACTGGGGTGTGTTAAGCTGAAAAACATGGGGATTTGTAAAGACATAATCGGCGTTTGTGTTGAATGGAAGCACTAGGGGTGTTCCGTTTTCAGTGGACCAGGTTGATGCTGTGGCTATCTGATCAGACTCTTTGGACCCGAATATGACCAGATCGGCATCCTCTATTCCGGAAAAAATAGAACTAGTGCGGGTGGTTTTAGGTGTGCCGGAGTCTATGATCTTCAGGTTGACCGATATGTTTTCGTTTTTAAGTTTTTCTATTCCTAAAAACACTCCCTGACAGAATTCGACCATCATCATCTGTTCCACTGAGGATGAATCCGACAGTGAGAGCGGCAGTATAAGAGCAGCATTTACTGTGCCGGGTTCATGCCGCTTTTTTAGATCGTGAAGCATGAAAAGCGTACTGTCGGCTATCGATTCAAGCGTTATCTCAGCCTGCATACGCTCTTTTTCACGCTCTGCCAGTTCCTGTGCGGAGAAGGGTATTATCACCTCATCGCCGTTACGTAATCTGGAATTACGATACTTTGGGTTGGCCTGCAAAAACTCCTCCTCCGAGATGCCGTATGTCCTGCTGATACGGTATATCGTTTCGCGACGTTTGACCGGGTGTATGGTTTTGTACGGGGCATCATCTGTGGTTAGCGATTCCGTTGCTTTGGCAATCTCTTCGGGAAGTTCCTGACCTGCGGTTTCGATAGTAGCAGTCAATGGGTCAGATCCGGTAGGAGCGGGTATAATGATGACCTGTCCTATTTTGAAGTTCTCCGCCGACAGTCCCGGATTTGCATCCATTATCTCTTTTACCGATACGTTATTCTCGACTGAAAGTCTGTAGAGAGTCTCACCCTTTTCAATTGTATGGAATTTGATTTTTTGACTACGCGGAATACGCAGTTCCTCTCCTATACGGATAACGGTCTCGCTTCCCGGATTAGCCTTTATTATATCCTCTTCGGAGACTCCATACATTCTCGAAATAGAATAAAGTCCCTGTCCTTGCGTTACTGTATGTAGAAAGTATTGTGAATCCTGAGGTAATGCGTCGGTTGAAGGAATCCCTGCAAGCAGAATAACGGTCAGTATTACTGATTTCAGATGATTTGTCATTTTAGTCTGTTTCCTTTTGATTGGCAAAAATACAAAAAAGGGTTCATTAAGGTGGAATCATGTGTTAATGTTTTCAGTATTTTTGCATTTTGAAATCTTAGTTATCAGAAAAGAGTATGGATAATAACGGAAACAGATTTGGACTTTTGTCTATTCTAGTGACGCTGGCAACGTTCACTTACTCTCTTGCCGGTGTGCCCCGGCCCGATGTTATGGCTACACTGATAACAGTTTCGGGTGATACCGTCTGTCTGAAGCCGGGTGATTCGGGCACCGAATCGTTCACAGTACCTTTAAGGGTGCAGTTAAGCTCGTCTATAACATCGGATGACGGTCGTGAGTATATCCTTTTTCCCGAGTGGCAGCTTATAAGATCCTATCAGGACGGCGAAACTTTAAAGAGTGACAACTATCTGAAACGTCAGGAGAGTAATACCGAATATGAGATTACCGACCATGGTAGTTTTCAGGTGATTTTTTCGTGGTCATACAGGGACAGGGACTCAATCAACACTATTCTCGGATATGAGATTGCTCCTATGTCATTTGTTGTTGACGATTCCAGGATTAATCTTTACAATGCTTTTTCCCCGAATAATGACGGGATCAATGACGATTACAAAATCTATTTGCGTTCGATAGTGAGCGTGGAAATTACAATCTTCAATCGCTGGGGACAGGTCATAAAGAATATTTCAGGCAGGGTAAATGACATTATGACACCCGAGGATGAGGCTACGCGCGATGCCGACGGCGGTTTCCTTATAAAAATTTGGGACGGCAAACATAACGGACGGGTTGTGGCTGACGGTGTCTATTTCATCAACGTCAGGGCAGTGGGCGCAGGTGGGAAAAAATACGAAAGAAAATCCGATATAAACGTGCTTACAGGTACCGGAATTCAGTGATCGGCCTATGGACAAATCAAATATAGTTGTTATAGGCGCCAGGGCGAATAACCTGAAGAACATTGATGTGAAGATCCCGCATAGGTCACTCACGGTGATCACCGGACTGAGCGGGAGCGGTAAATCTTCACTGGCGTTTGACACTATTTATGCCGAGGGTCAGAGACGTTATATAGAGACTTTCTCCTCCTATGCCCGCAACTTCCTGGGCAATCTGCAACGTCCCGATGTGGACCACATAACCGGCCTTAGTCCTGTCATCGCGATAGAGCAGAAGACCACCAACCGCAACCCTCGCTCCACTGTCGGCACGGTCACCGAGGTCTATGACTATCTGCGTCTCTTATATGCCCGTGCCGGCGAAGCCTTCTCTTATGTGTCGGGTGAAAAAATGTTGAAGTTTACCGAGGAGCAGATAATAGAGCATATTATAAGGGATTATGCAGGGCAGCGCATATATGTTCTGGCGCCGGTGGTGCGTAACCGTAAGGGCCACTACAAAGAGCTCTTTGAGACCATCCGTCGCAAGGGCTATCTGAATGTACGTGTAGATGGCGAAATGCGTGAAGTAAAACCCGGAATGAAGCTGGACCGTTATCGTAATCACGACATAGAGGTGGTCATTGAGAAGATGGCGGTGGAAGAGAAATATCGCAATCGTTTGAATAGCAGCGTGGCTTTGGCCATGAAGCAGGGTGACGGCCTTATGATGATTCTCTCCATGCCCGATGAGACCATACCGGGCCGTCCGGAACCCGGCGTGCTGCGCCATTACAGCAAGCGGCTCATGTGCCCCGTGAGCGGTATCTCGTACCGTGATCCTGCCCCGCACAATTTCTCGTTCAACTCGCCGCAGGGATTTTGTCCCAAGTGCAAGGGTCTGGGTTATATATCGGCAGTCGATGAGGAGAAGGTCCTTCCGGACCGTTCGCTCTCTATCCGCAAGGGTGCGATAGCTCCTCTCGGACCGTTTAAGAATACACTCATATTCAGGCAGATATCATCTTTGTTGAACAAATATGACTATTCGCTTGATACTCCCATGTCAGAGATGACCAATGATTTCATTGATGAGCTTTTGAACGGCAGCGACGAGCGGATAAAGGTGCAGATAACCGGAATAAATAGTGAAGCCGATGCGGTCTTTCTGGAGTACGAGGGTGTAGTCAAATATGTGCGTTCCCTTCAACAGCAGACTGATCTGAGTGCTGCCGAACAGAAATGGGTTGACCAGTTTGCCGTGACCAGGGTTTGTCCCGAGTGCCGGGGCGCCCGTCTGAACAGAGAGGCACTGAATTTCCGCATTGATGGTAAAAATATTTATGAATTGGCATCGATGGATATTCAGGACCTCTATGAGTGGACCTGTACGGTGGAGAAAAGGCTCGGCAAACGTCAGCAGGCCATTGCATCGGAAATCCTTAAGGAGATACGTACACGCCTCGGCTTTATGCTTGAGGTGGGACTCGATTACCTCTCGCTCAACCGACCCGCCGAATCGCTTTCGGGCGGTGAAGAACAGCGCATACGTCTGGCCACGCAGATAGGCTCCAAGCTGGTCAATGTGCTCTATATCCTTGACGAACCCAGTATCGGGCTGCATCAGCGGGATAACAAGCGTCTTATTGAATCGCTTAAGCAACTGCGTGACGGCGGCAACACCATACTTGTTGTGGAGCATGACCGCGACATGATGCTTGCAGCCGACTGGATTATTGACCTTGGGCCGCGTGCCGGCCGGAATGGCGGTGAGGTGGTCTTTCAGGGTACTACCGACCAGCTTCTGAAGAGCAATACTCTCACTGCCGGTTATCTTAACGGCAAACTGGATACGGTCTCGGCAAAGTATTCGAAACGCAGGGCCGGCAACGGGCAGAGTATCACGTTACGCGGCTGTCGGGGCAACAATCTTAAAGACATTGATGTGGAGTTCATGCTCGGCAAGCTCATTTGCGT
>DDLZ01000097.1:0-14874 GCA_002340405.1 Bacteroidales bacterium UBA2559 | reverse complement strand
ATGGTTCCCTGCGAGGTCTGCCGGGGCAAGCGTTACAACCGTGAGACCCTTGAAGTGCGCTATAAAGGCAAGTCCATAGCCGATATTTTGGATATGACCATCAATGTGGCGGTGGAGTTTTTCGAAAACGTTCCTTCAATATTGAGTAAGATCAAGACGTTGCAGAGCGTGGGTCTGGGCTATCTGAAGTTGGGACAGCCCTCCACAACCATATCGGGCGGTGAAAGCCAGCGCGTAAAACTGGCAACCGAACTCTCCAAACGTGATACCGGCCAAACTCTCTACATTCTTGACGAGCCTACCACCGGACTCCATTTTGAGGACATACGCGTACTGATGAAAGTGCTCAACCGTCTGGTTGACAAGGGTAATACGGTAATCGTAATTGAGCACAATATGGATGTCATCAAGCAGGCCGACTGGATAATTGATATAGGTCCTGAGGGCGGTCGGGGCGGAGGTATGATAGTGGCTCAAGGCACTCCCGAACAGGTGGCTGCCTCGGGCAAGGGCTACACCTCCCGTTTCCTTGCAGAGGAACTTTCAAAGTAAACTCGCTTTCAAGCGACGCTTTTTCGTTGGCTGCGTTTCTTTTTCCGACTCCGTTTCCCTCTTTGGCCGGCTTCTCTCCGGTAGCGTTTTTATTTTTCCCGTCTGGTTTTTTCCCGGTTAGTTCCTGTTAGGTTAGCTTCTCTTCGGCGACACTTTTAGCAAATGCACTCCGCTAAACAAGGCAGTTTGATGTTATATAGATTCGGACTTAAACCATGTCAGGATAATTATAGAGTTAAACAATGTTAAAGTTGCATCGGAAAATGTAAGAAATGTACCTCTATATTTAAATAATTATTTACGTTTGCAAAGAATAGATAGTTAAACGACGCTTCATCATTATCTTTTGTTCATCTGTGAAGATGAGTATTTGTGATGACGGTCTTTAACTTGACAAGTAAACCTAATTAATAACTGACGTAGGTCCTTGAAATATTTATACTGATGAAAAAACACATTCCGGCCATAGTGCCGGTAATCACACTTCTATTCTATTGCTGTACATACAGTACAGAGTTAAACCGTAGTCTTGAGTCGGCCGGCAGTAACCGTGCTGAACTAGAGGCCGTGCTTAGCCATTACCGCACTGCTGACCCCAACCCCTACAAACTTCGGGCTGCGGAATATCTCATAGAGAATCTCCCCGCACACTACTCCTATGCAGGCACTAAGATTTACGACTATTACGGTTATGCTGCCCGTATCCTTGCCGATACTGCACTCACCCCCGAACAGCAGCGTGACAGTCTGCTTACCATCACCGACAGCAAGTATTCCGACCTGCCTCTCCATACCATCCCCGATGCAGAGATCATCACTGCCGTGCTGGACGAGACGCCGGTCGGCAGCCGCTACACCGCCGCTACCCGCTGGTTCGTCATACTCTCCGACCGTGGCATGGAGGAGACATCCGAGTGGGACCTCTCCACCATGATATGCGGAGGATTCTTCCCCTATGAGCGCGGGCCCAAAGTATATCGCAACTCCTACGCCATTAACAAAGAGCGGCAGCGGTACATTGAACGCTCCAGGTACCGGTATCCCTTTGACCTTGGCAAGAAAGACGTAACCAAGCAGTACTTCCTTACCAGCGACCTACAACTCCCGATAGACCGTGCGTACGATGGTAATCTGCTATCTAATTTTGAGATAAACCAACCTGGTGGTAACTGGATAGGAATGGATATGGGAGAGCCAGCAGTTGTAACATCTGTTATGGTCATGCCTAGAAGCTATGATAATGATGTGTATCCAAGGAATGAATATGAACTGTTATACTGGAACGGCAACAGATGGAAGTCTGCATGTTATCAAAAAGCGACAGAAAATGTACTGAAGTATGATATTCCCATTAATTGCCCGTTGTGGCTGAGGAATTATACACGTGGTAGAGATGAACGGCCGTTCATAATTGAAGATAGCGGTGAATTTGATTGGTAGTAACAAATGATAGTAATATCTGTACAGATTGATAGTGTTAATAAACTGATTTGGAGAAAAGAGGGGACAGTATGGCCAAAACTTTTGCACGGTTCACCATGACACCCCTTCTATCCAAATCTTAAGTATAACCTTAAAAAATTGAACAATGCAAAGGTAGTGATAAAAAAATTCAGTTTATTTCAGAGAGAAAATAACCATTTATTTCTAATCATTAATTATTAAAAACATTATGAAAAATAAAAAATGTATCATTGTATATACAAGTCTTATGATTTGTGCTATGATTTTGGGAGGAGCAGTAGTAAATAAGCATGATATGATCTCGATTTTGGTTGATCAGAATGTGGAGGCTCTTACAGATCCAGCTGGTGAAGGATGGTGGGAAGGTAAGAAACTCAAGGCTGTTGATTGCGTATGCTCAAATGGAGATGAGGGCTTTACTTTACTATGTAAGGATGATGGTACTCTAGAGGATTGCAGTGCAACAATGCAGGGTTCTCAAGTATGTTATAGGACTCCTACTGTGTTTAACCAAACTCTCTCAATTCTATGTGGCGAGGGCAAATGGACAGAAAAAAAGAGTAAGAAATAAATAGAAATAGCTTAGTGATACGTTCATTATTTGCGTGTCACTAAGTTTCTAATCATATATGGTAATGAAAAGAGTTGAAAATAATACCTTTTTTATTCTGATTACTGTTCTCCTTTTATTGTCATGCGGTAGGAGTAATCAAGGTTTAATAATGCAGAATTCTAAAAGAATCATCGATTGTAATATTGATGATGCTATAAAACAGACTGTTTTGTCTTCTGTATGTGACAGTATCAGAGTTGTGCCGCTTGAAGACAAGCATCTGATAGGCTTTATTGATATCATTCACACTGATGATAGCGGAATCTACTTGACAAGTAATGACATCTTGTATGCTTTTGATTGGAAGGGCAAAAATCGTTTCTTAATTAATAGGAAAGGACGCGCATCTTTTGACTATCTTGATATAGAGGATTTTATGGTCTCTGAAAAGTATTTGGTTATTGTTGATTCTGAAGGTAAAAAAGTGCTGTTGTTTGATAAAAGTGACGGACAGTTCATAAAAACTGTCAATCTGGATTTTTATCCCGAACGGATAGCTTTCGTTGATGAATCTACTCTGATTGTTTCCTGTGGAGGCGTTGAGGGTCCTATGTTGGTTACATTTGATATAGATAATGAGGTTGTGATTGACCGTTTTTTGCATTTTGAGAAACTTTTTTCGGCGCCGATGTTACAAACGTTTACGTCTATGGAAGGGAATCCGTTATATAAGATCCCTTTTTATAACGATTATTATACTGTAACAAAGGATAACGGGTTGGAGAAAACTCTGTCATTTGATTTCAAGGAAAAGAATTTTAATGTTAAAGGGCTGAAGAATATTAATTTTTTGGGTGTAAACATGCTAGTAGACTCAAAGGGCAGTGCCGATATTCGTAATATGTATAATGCCAATTCTATGTTTGCTATAAGATTTAAATGTCTGTCAATTTCGGAGGATGCCCAATACCTGATGCTGGTAGATACTTTGACTAATAATAAGTATTTGTTTGACAGCGAGTCATATAAAGATGACGTACTTTTTTATGATCATGTGATTCTGCCTTTGTTCTATGATTGCTATCAGGATTTTTTTGTGAGTGTGTTATATCCAGACCTATGGACAGAAACATTCAATTCGTTGCCCGAAAAAAGCAAGATGAATACTAATTACAAGAAGGCATTAGATTACTATCAGATAATCACAGAAACAAAGAATCCTTCAATAGTGCTATATCATTTCAAAGACCAATTGTAAATAGCAATGAAAAAAACGGTTATAATATGGATGATGTTGCTGCCACCTATTTCCTGTAACTGCAATATCAACCTTAAAAAGGAAATAACGAAATTCTATTCTTCTACAATTGAATTGGCTGTTGACAGTTTATTCAGATATTCGTACAATTATCCTGACTCATTATTGTTTGATGATAATTATAAAACGTTGGTGGTATATCATGATTCAATGACTTGTGGAGTATGTGAATCAAGGAAATTGCATTCTTGGCAAACTTTGTTGTCATCAATTGATTCTTTGAACAATTATTATCCGTTTAATGTGATATTTATTTTTACGCCCCAAAAGAATCAAACAACTTCTTTGAAAGTTATGCTTAAGAATGTTGAAATAGATTATCCTATAATAGTAGATGAGAAGCATTTTTTTTCAAGTCAGAACAAACATATCCCTCAAAATCCTCTTTTACATACTTTTCTGCTTAATGAAGATAAGAAAGTAATATTAGTTGGAGACATCCTGTATAACACTAATGTCAGGAATTTGTTCCTGGACCAAATAAGAAAAACGGAATAAATGAAACGTTTATATATAAATTCGTTACTGGTATTGGTGCTCTCTCTGTATTGTGGATATGAAACGATATTGGGCCTTTATCAATTCTTGGGTATATTGCGCTTTAACCATTCTATATTTGCTCTAACAGGATCGTTTAATAATCCTGGTCCTTACGCGGGATTCCTGTCTGTTTGTATAAGTTTGTTTATTGCATATTGTTTTATGAACATTGACATGTTTAAACAAAAGAGATTATTAAAGGTTATATTCTGGTTAGTTGCAATAGACGGTTCTATTTCGATTANNGATTATCATTCTTTCTTTAACTCAAAGCCGTAGTGCGATGTTAGCATTAGGTTTTAGTATGGCGCTGCTATTTTTAAAGACAAAAGGGTTTAGAGAAGGGCTTAGGTTTTTACTAAAAAAAAACTGTTTAGTGTTATTTGTCTGCGTGACACTAATTGGAATTGGCGCTTATTTTTTTAAAAAGCCATCAGCAGATGGTAGGCTGTTTATGGATAAGATTTGTGTTAAAGCAGTCTTGGAGAATGGTTGGAAGGGAACTGGATTAGGCAAATTCGGCGGTGCTTTTGGTCGGGCACAAGCAGATTATTTCAAAGAACGAATAGAAAAAAAAGGGGCTTTCGACCTTGATTGGAGTGTAATAAACGAAAAAGAACGTATGATTGNNATAGTTATGCTGTTAGTTATTGGAATTGTGACTACGGCTGTAGTAATATCTTTTAAAAGGGGAACAATATGGTTTTGCGGGATGGTTTCTTTTTCAGTCTTTGCTTTTTTTTCTTATCCACTTCATGTCATGCAAATGCGGATGTTATTCTCAATAATTCTTGGTGCTTGTTTATTTGATGGAAAGAATAGTAGCAACATTGGGATTATTGCTGTTGCGTCAGTATTTTTTATGATATTAACGTTTTTGTTGGTAAGGAAAAAGCCTGTCTTTAAACAACGTAAGCAGATTAACAGTTCATGGATGCAAACAGTGCGTTGGCACGAAAATGAATACTATGAATATGTGATTGAAAGTTGTGAAGCGCTATTTGAATATATGAAACATGACAGTAATTTTCTGTTTTCATACGGTCAATCGCTTAATAAAACAGGTCAATATGAGAAAAGTGATTCCATCCTTAAGATGGGAACTGAAATCAGTAGTGATCCCATGTTTTGGAATGTGATGGGTAATAACAGCCTGGCACTTGGCAGATATCGTGAGGCTGAAGGAAGATATAAGCATGCTTTCTATATGGTGCCTAACCGTCTTTATCCGCTCAACTTGCTGGCAAAACTGTATCATGCAGAGGGAGATACTGTACGTTTTCTTGATATGGCTGATAATGTGGAGTTATTTGTCCCTAAGGTTGAGTCCGTTAACACAGAACGTTTGCGCTCAGAAATAAGGGAGTTGAAATCCTGTTATATATCATCATTTGATAAATAATTTAATTTAAGTTTTGCAAGTTCTTAAACGGCTAATTTTAGCCGATAGATATCACATATATGGGCAAGTTCGTCAGAATGATTAACAATGGCATCATAGATGTCTTCTCCCTCAAGATTGAGGACATTAGCCATTGCTATTACCATTTCTCTGTTCAAGCGGTTGATAAGAATTTTTATTCTTCTCAGGCTCTGTATCAGGAATTATTAAACTATTAAAAAACAGTCCCCGCTACTGGGGTTTCATACCGGGGATTTCATAATGGGTATAGTGGGTGGCAGACGGGTAAAAAACAATCCGAATCAGACGATAAGGTAAAGGAATACATGTCACCCTGCTTAATCTATGCTTCTATTTGAATGTAGCTGCTGCCGTTGCCTCTTTTGGTCAGGACAATCCGGGTTGATATGCCGGCGCTCATTTCGGCCGTATGGCTTATAACGCCTACGGTCTTGCCCTGTTCGGACTGGAGGACCGAGAGTGCGTCAATCACCATTCTCAGGTTGTCCGAGTCAAGGGTCCCGAATCCTTCGTCAATAAAGAGATTCTTGAACGAGATATTCTTCGATGACAGATCGCTTAGCGCCAAAGCCAGCGCCAGACTCACAATGAAGGTCTCGCCGCCTGAAAGCGAGGAGATTACGCGCTCCTCATCGCCGCGGTCGTGGTCAATGACCTTCAGGGTAAGGGTGTTCTCGATCTGCACCAGACTGTAGCGGCGGTTGAAAAGCCGGAGTTGGGCATTTGCCTTTTCAACAAGGAACCCCAGAGTTATGCACTGTGCTATCTTGCGAAGCAGTTTACCCTCTTTATTGCCTCCTATTGCCCTGTAGAGCATGCTCCAGTCTCTGCTGTCGGCAGTCGCTTCTGTCAGCCGCAGGGTCAGTTCACCCAGCTCGCGGGTTGCATTTTTGTGGCTTTCCAGTCTTGTCTTCTTTTCCAACAGTCTCTTATTCTCCTCTAAAATGGAGGTTTCAAGCTCTGTCAGGCTCTGTTCCAACTCCTGCTGCTCCTTTTCAGGTTTGGTCTTGTTCTGTTCGGCAAGCTGTTTTTGAAAATTATCTACATTGGTACGCGCTTCCGTCCTTTTGTTGATAAGACTGGTGACCTTTCTGCGGACGGCATCCCAGTCGGCGGTATCGTACAGCAACCCGGTAATGGTATCAACCGATACTACGCTTTCCGGGTGACTGACATTGTATTTGACAATCCAATCCTCAAGTTCCGATTTTTTTAAATCTGCTGTCTCCTTTTTCAATTTGACCTCATTCATATTCTCCGCGATGGCGGTCTCGACTGCCTTGATCGATTTACCTAGTGCATTGATCGCCTCTTCCTGATTTTTTACCCTCTTTTCGGCCTCCGACAGAGCCTCTTCAAGGATTGCCTCTATGCGTTCAACTGTCCTATCGCCAATCAGTTGTCTTAGATTCTCCCTCTTTTCGGCGATTGCTTTTTGTATATTGCCGGCAGTTTTAGTTATTTTGTCCAAAACATTGTTCTTATCATCTACGTTTTTGATCAGCGCGGTATTAAGGGATTCAAGAGCGGCCTGTCTGCTCTTGGCATCGGCCAGCATCTTCTGATGTGCCTCATTTTCCACTGTATGCCGGGCAATTATTTTAGTTAGAACTTCATCAGAACTTGTAATGTTTTTTTGAAGAGTTACGATTTTAATCTGTGCGGCATTGTACTCTCTTAATTTAGACTCTTTGACCTGATAGTCCCGTTCATACTCATCTTTATATACTGAGATATCGGAAAGACCTGAAATCAGAGCCGGATGTTGGGTGGAGCCGCATACCGGACATGCTTCTCCTCTCTCCAGTTGGGACTTCATGGTGGCGATCTGACCGCCCACACTTCGGATTGTGAATGCCGCATCCCTTTCCCGGCGGATTCTCTCGCCGTCCTCTTTTTCCCACATTTCATGCAGCTTGCGGAGCTCTTCTCTGTCGGCCTCTGTCTTCATGTTATGGGCGGCGATTTCATTATCGTGCCTTTTTTTAATAGCAATCGATTCAGCCGTAAGTCTTTCAATCTCCTTAACGGCACTTCCTATACTCTCTTGATTGTTTTTAAGATCCTGTTCTGTTGTTTCCAGCTCCTTTCGGGCGCTGTCGAGTTCTTTGACGGCATTACCGAGTTCAGCCTCTTCGCTCTTTATTTGGGTCTGTAACTCACGGGCTTTCAGGATGGTAGGTCTCTTTTCAATCTGTCTCTCCTTTGCCGCGGTCACTCCGGCCTTATACTCTTCCAGTCTGTCGGAGGCGATTTTCAATTCGGCTGTAAGTCCTTTCAGTCTCTCCCTGTTGTTGGTCGCAAGTTCTGTCAGCCGCCGGTTCTCGGCATTGGCATCGCCTATCTCCCGACATTTTCGGATTGCCGGCTCAAGGGTGTAGTACATCTCCATCCGACCTCGCATCTCATCAATCTCCTTTACTGCCGTTTCGGCTCTGTCAAGTTCAGCCAGGGCTTTCTCAAGTCCGTCATTGAGTTTTCTTTCGTTGTTCCACCACAGTATATCCGATTTTATGCGGTCGCGTTTCTCCCGGCCCGCTTTGGCGTCGGCTTCGGCCTTTGCAATGTCGGAGATGAGTAGGTTCAGTTCCTCCTCATCTTCAATCAGCAACTCTTTCCGTGCACCTATTCTGGAGTTTATATCTTGCAGTTTCTCTTTGGCCTCTTCATTGCGGCCGCGTATCAGTCCGGCCATATATTTGTAAGTATTTATGCCTGTCAGACGTTCCAAAAGCTCCGATTTCTTTTCCGAATCGGCCTTGAGAAATCCGTCGAAAGCTCCCTGTGCCAGAAGTACGGTCTTTACGAACTGTTCATATTCCAGACCTATGATATCCCGGGCGGTGCGCTCTGTGAAATCACCTGTAATATACCGTCCTTCGGCATCAAGGGTGATTTTGTTGACCGTCAGCAGGGCAGGAGCGTAGTTGATGCGCTTAAATTCGGTTGACCATACAGCCAGATAGATCAGATTGCCGCTTTCAAAGTAAACCTTACAGAAGCAATCTTTTGCTCCGCGGGTCATTATGTTGCGCGGGTCATTTGAACGCAATTCGCTCTTTCCGTCACCTTCTTCTGCCCTTTGATCCAAAGTAAGCTCCCTGTCATATCTGGGAGCTTTCCCGTAAAGNNAAGCTGATCCTGTTGAACCCCTCAAGGGATGCTATATTATTTGTCTGCAATTCAAGGATTTTCATACTTCTGCATTTACTTCGGTCTCCATTTTTCTTGCTTCATCAATGACCATTTGTGCAAGTTCGATTTGACGGTCACTCATCTCTACGCCGTTTTCACGTATAAAACCTATTGTAAGGGCCTCCATAGGATCCCGTTTGTAGAGGTTTTCATACCGTATCCCGGTCTCTCCATCCCGTCCGTCCTGAATGTTTTGAGCAAGATTGCTGTCAACGGACTGTAATTTTGCAAAAATGACGTGACGGCTGCTCAGGGCATCCTCAATCTTCTTTCTTGCCGTCATATCCATCTCCTCACGGGCCATTCGTACATTTATGTAGGACATGGTTTGAAGATTCTCCTGATCCAGAGGGGGAAGATCATTTATCGCCTCTATGACATCTTCAATCAGCACGGTTCCCTCTTCCGGTATTTCTATGAGTTTACGCTGTGGGGTGTATTCGATAAACTCCACATCATAACTGTCTCCATCAGTTGTCAGCAGGTCTATACCGTGGCGGTTGTTTTTCTCGGCAAATGACATGGGCATGATGCTGCCCGAATACCGTGCCCAGTCAGTACCTTTGATGCGCTGACGTTTATGTATATGACCGCTTGCCAGATAATCGGGGTGCTCTTCAAAGTCGTTTAACGCAACATTTTCAAGACCGCCCACAAGGATACGCTCTGACGAACCGTCGGCAATCTCGGCGCCGGTGGCGTATAGATGGGCTATCATGACTACAAGCTCCCGAGGTGCACGGAGGCTGTTTACTCTCTCCATTAACATGGTTATAATCTCACGCATGCCTTTCCCGTATGATTCGGCCTGTGTCAGTTCACTGCTCCGCACATAGGGCAGAGCCAAAATCCAGACCCTTTCACTCTTATCGTCATTATATATTGGAATCACAAGGTCATCGACCGACATCTCCCACCGTCCGGGAGCGCTGTTTTCATCTTCACTTTCATAATGGATCCAGTTGCGTTGGACTTTTCCCCTGACTTCAATGTTATGTTTTGAAAGGAGTGCTGCAGGAGCGGTAAGTCTCATGGCCGAATCATGGTTCCCGGCTATAATTACGGTTTGCAGTCCGGGACAAGATGTTGTAGCCTTAGAAAGAAATTCGAAATAGGTCTCCTGAGCGGCAGCCGAAGGGTTACCGTTGTCAAAAATATCGCCAGCAACAAGCAGGGCCTCGGGCTTCAGGCTCTCAATCTGACTTAGGAGCCATTCGAGAAAATGCTTCTGTTCCGGCAGTCTGTCCGTTCCATGGAAGGTACTGCCAAGATGCCAGTCGCTTGTAATAATAATCTTCACGGGAGTGTATATCTTTTTTTATTAAAGAGATTGATATATAGTTTCAAAGTTAAGGCTATTTTCTCTAAGAGGCAAAGGGATTACCATTATAAAACCGGAGCCTTTTCTTAATCCGGTACAGCCTTTTCTTGATCCGGTAAGGTTTTTTTTAAATCGAGCAGGGCCTTTCGGGTGTCGGCCAGGGTGGTTGCTGTCAGATAGCGGTCGCCTCCATCGCGGAGCTTGAGCTTGTGCTGTAGCTGCGGTGCCGAATCGGGAAAATTGCGTACGGACAGATTGGCACGGGTCCTGGCCAACGGCGCCAGCGACCTCTTGTCAAACGGGATTATTCCGGTAATGGTAAACAGGCGGCCGGGGAAATCCAGGGGGCGGTCACTGCTCCAGAACAGATGGGAGTCGGGATGGAGCAGGGCGGTTCCGGTGCGGTCTGCAATAGTGCGGAACAGGGCGCTTTTCATATATGGGGCAGACGGTTCGCCGATATAGGTTCCCGGTCTGAGCTGCAAGGGGTGGGCTATGGGCAGCGGAAGGGCGCTCTCTTTCTCTCTGGTCGATACAACGGGTGCAAGCGAATTGCCGTTGGAAAATATATCGATTGCCTCAATTTGCGTCTCCGATGCAAATCCGCGCTGCATAAGCAGCAGGAGCTCTTTGCACTCGCCATCCAGCCCTGTTATTATTACACGGCTCACATTTTTGATTTCAGTCAGAGTTTGGGTTATGTCGAGGAGAGGTGACAGCTTGACCATTACGTAGCGTGATACACGCAGCAGATTCTCCTGCATGGCAGTTATATCAGGCTGATAGTCAACTATTGATATTAGTTTACGCCCGGTGTTGCTTCGGCGGGCAGGGTCAATGTACAGAATGTCAAAACTGTCGGGTTCAAGGCCGGAAATGAAATCTTCGGCGCTGCGGCAGCTTATCTTGATATCCTGACGGCCGAGGGCTTTGAAATTGACTGCGGCAATGGCGCAAAGCTCATCCGAGATTTCATTGTAGCAGGTCAGGGCAGCACTGCGTGAGAGAAAAAAGCAGTCCACACCCATGCCGCCGGTGAGGTCGGCCATTCTGAACCCCGCTCCCGGTTCCGGAGGCCGCCGGGATTTGCGATTCCTTCCTGTAATGTCGGCTGTTTTGAACCCTGCTCCAAACAGATTCTCTATGAACTTTGCTTTGCATTCTGCTACCGGCTGTGATGTGGATTGTTCAAGCGACAGACGCTTAGGATAGACAATGCCGTCTGTGGCAGCCCAGAGCGGCACTTTCAGGCGGGCGGTCTGCCAGCCGGCAATCTGTGTGAGGGCATACCGCATATCCACACCTTGGGGATGGTGTGAGAGTGCAAGAGAGCGCACGTCGGCTGTGCGGTTCTCCATTATGAATTGTTCTGTCAAATCTCTGTCGGTCATGGTGTTCGTCCGCAAAGTGATGCAAAATCACAGAACATACAGGCATCCCTGTCGTCGGTCGGTTCAAAGTCGGTATCGGGATTGAAGATCTCATCGATCAATGATTGCAGACCGGCGGCAAATTCACTGCCGCACTGCCGGGTAAAGTCCGTAAGGGGCTCACCTGCAAATTTGTAGTAGATATCTTCTGGTGTAGGTCTGGAGAGGGAGCTTGTATAGAGCAGTACCGGCGCCAGTTTTTTGTTTTTGAATTTTTCATGACGGCTTATTATGTAGGCATAGTACATTATCTGGAAGGCATGGGACTTACGGGTTTTTGCAGGAGTGGGCGGAAAGAGTTCATCGATCGTTTTGGGTTTGTTTTTGTTGCTTCCCCTGCTGCTGCCTGTCTTGTAGTCAACTATACGTATAATATCGTCTTTACTGTCAATGCGGTCTATGATGCCTTGCAGGCGCACCTTGAGTTTTGATGTTGGATTGAGCGGATGTAGGACCTCCATATAGTCACTGAAGGCTTCGGACTCACTCTCCATATATGTGAACGGAGCATAGAGTTGTGCGTCCATACGCAGTATCTGACGCAGGTACTTGATTATTACGTTGTAATTGATGGACTGTATGCCGCTGTAATCCTCCCTGGCAATCCTCTTGTTGTCAAAATACTCCTCCATGAAGGCCTGCTCGACAAATCCTTCCAGCCGTTTGTGGTCCTTTAGCAGAGCTTCCAGACTCTCACGGGTAATGATGCGCTTACTATTCATCGATGCCAGCGATTCATAGGATATCTCGATGCTCTTGTGGAACAGGGTGCCGAATGTAAGGGCATCTATTCCGGTATCACTCTCATCGGGTTTTTTCAGACGGGCTATCTGGGAAAGATAGAATTTAAGCCTGCAGTCCATATATGTGTTCAAGGCCGATGGCGATAGATATGACTTTTCCCGAGATATGTCATATTTTCCGATGAGCTTTTCAACTACCGGCACGGTCTTTTCTACGGTAAGCGTTTGAGGCTCAGAATCCGAGCGTTCCGATTTCAGTGTCAGGCGGTTTATGTCACTGCCGCTCACCATAAGCTGCATCAGATAGCGGGAGATCTGACCTTTGCCTATTCCGGGAGCATCGGCATTGCTGTTATAGACCATTGTTACGTTTTCGGCTCTCTGTATGAGATGGTGAAAGTTGTATGATGAAACGGCACTTCTATCTTGTAGCGTTGTCAGTCCGAATGCCAGCCGNNGAGAGCAGCAGTACGTTTTTGAAATCCAGATTACGGGTCTCGATAAGCCCCATGATCTGCATGCCTACAATAGGTTCTCCATGGAAAGGAACGGTCGTGGAGGAGAGGACGGAGCGTATCAGACGGCACAGTGTCTCTATCTGAATATTCAGGTTGCCGGACTCCATGAGTGAATGCAGACGGTTGAGCTGAGTGTAAATGCGGTAGAGAGTCTCCTGGTTGAGCGGCTTGAACAGCCTGTTCTCTTCATCCTCGCGGATTACCGGCGCGAATGATTTGAGCACAGCGAGCAGATATTTGAGAAGTGACAGATTATCGGCGGTGCCGGTGAAGAGCAGGGAGAGTTTTTCATCGGACGTAAGGGGAGTTATATCGGGGAAAATACGGCGGGTTTTTTTAAGGCTCTCAAGTATGGGAAGCGCATTTTCCGACAAGGCAGAGGTCATGGGGTTACCCAAAACGCGGCTTATCGAATGGATGCTGAACCGGCCTTTGTTCCTGGCAGCAAGGCGCTGCATATCGACAAGTGCGGTGACCAGACCGAAGAGCGTTGTCTCCGACAGCTTGTAACCCATGGTTATGTTTACATTCTCTATCTTATCGTCGGGTATGCTGTGCAGAACGGGTTGCAGCAGAGATTCATCGGCCAGAATTATGGCGGTCTCTCTGCCTGCCTTGCCCTCAGGTTTCAGCGAGTCCAGCCACCGGGGTATGAACCGCGCCTGGGCGTTGTCGGTCGATGTCTCCACAATGGTGAGTTTGGCCTTGTACATCTCTTCGAACAGGTCAGCCGGCAGCTCGCCGGGGAACTTCTTTATATTGTTTCGCAGAAACCGCCCGGCTTCGTGGTGCAGATTGCCTTCGGTGTATGAAAGGGCATAATCCCAGTAGAACATGGCTTTGCCGGCACTCTGTATTGAGCGGAACAGGCTCTTTTCAGCCTTATCCAGACTGTTGAATCCGACGAATGCATATTTACGGGCAGTCAGACGGGAGGTGTCAAGTTGGGTTACAACTCTTCTCTGAATCATTCCGTTGTAGCCTATGCCTTTTTCTGTCAGCAGTTTGACAAAACGGTTGTAGATATTTCCGAGAACACTCCATATAGTCTTGTATCTCTCTTTGAGTTCGGTCTCTTTGATCTTTCTCATCTCTGAAAAGAACTGCTCCAAAGCAGCAATCTGCTCTTCACTGAGGAATGAGATGTCATCCATCTCTTTATGATCTTTGAGAAGGCTGAAGAGTTGGTCGGCCGATGCCAGATTACGGTCCAGATCGTCAAAATCGGATAACATAAGCTCTCCCCAGGACCAGAAACTGTCAAGCGACTCGTCGGAATGGAGTTCATCAATATAGATATCATAGAGCAGGGAGACCATCTCAATCCTGTCAGCCGGACGCAGATCGGATTGTGACAGGAAAAGATCCTCTATAGTGATGTATTCGGGTGACCATATTGGAGTCGGTGAACATGCTGATAGCCAGTCGTCAAAGAAGAGTCGGGCACGGCGGTTCGGGAAGACTACCGTGATGTCTGAGAGCCCTTTGGCTTTGTCATTGCACTTTCTGAAAAGATCCTGTGCTACGATTTTAAGGAATGGTTCCATAGTGTCAGCAGTCGGTTACCTTGTTATTATAAACATACCATATATGGCCCTCTACGCTGTGATAGCCCATCTTCTTTATCAGGTTCATATATTCGCGGACCTGATGCATATACTCCTCACGTTCGCGTCCGAATTTGAAATCAACCACAATGGCATGACCTTCAGGGGTTATCATTACACGGTCGGGACGGCGTGTCTGAAGCACATCTCCGTCACGGAATATTATTGATGCCTCATTGAACAGCGTGTAATTGCCGTTGAACCATGAGG
>DDLZ01000030.1:23487-25880 GCA_002340405.1 Bacteroidales bacterium UBA2559 | reverse complement strand
AGACCATGCACCTGCGAACACCAATAGTTATAATAGTTCGGCTCGGGCTGAATGAGCGAGTAGAACGAATCTACAATCTTACCATTACGCACAATGACAACGCCAACGGAACAAACCGATGAACGCTCATTGTTAGCCGTCTCAAAGTCTATCGCTGCAAAATCTCTCATAATTCAATTATATCATCTATATTTCTTCTGCCAAAGTACAACATGGATATGCCAAAATGTGGTATAGCTGTAAAAATGAAATTTCAGCCTCTATTTCCGCAAATACTCACCATCGCGTGCCAGGATCTTCTCGATTTTGCCGACATACATTGTATGGAAATCCTTTTCGGGATAGTTCCGGGCGATTGTCTCCTGACTCATGAATCCGCTCTCCTGCAGCTCCGATGCATACATCTTCCTGCAGATAATCACCATCTTGGCTTCGGCAAAGTATATACTGTTATCGGCAAACACTCTGGTCAGGCCGGCCTTTGTAATCTTGTCCTCATCGCGGCCTGACACACTGCCCAGATATGCCATCTGACTCTTGAACGACTCATCCATCACGCAGAGAGTGAAATACTCCTCCCTATCTACAAACGTCTTGGTGTAACGCGATGGACGGATATAAACCACCACTGTAGGGTCATTGTTTCCCCAAAGACTTCCCATATGACCCCAGGATATGGTCATCGTGTTACAGCCATCCTGCTCGTTACCGGCAGACAACAACATCCATTCTCTACCCAACAGGTTGAACGGATTGAACTCCATCTCTCTGTAGTTGATCTCTCTCATTGTATTCTCTGTTTTGATCTTTCTATCATAGGTTTTAGCTCATTCTCAAATATCGTGCGCTCTATAATTCTGTAATGCGGATGATAAGCATCCTTATATTCCTGCGAATGGCTGATGGCATATTTCCCTTCTGAAAGTATGCTGTCGATAAACTGCTTGTCCTCCTCGTAATTAGGTAAGCCGATCTCCATTTTGTCGATTGTCCGAACAATTTTCTTCCAGTTCCTCTTCCATGATTTGACCGATGGAAGCTTGACGGCGTTCGCACTGCGCATGAAAGCATCAAGCAGGACCTCTTTTGAGATCAGATTCTCCTTGATGGCCCGAATGCTCACACGCACATATCGACCCTTGATGCCGCACGGTTCATAATACCAGGGCTGCATATCAGCCACATTGCTTGTCCCGATCTCCTCGTCGAGATACTCCTCTACCGCCTTTCTGTCAGTCACCATATGCTCTGCCCCCATATAATCCTGAAAGCATGATTTGTAAATGTCGATCAGGCGCAGCTCGGGATAAGTCCTCAACTGATCGTTTACAAACGACTGAATATCCCGGGCCGATACCACCGGCACAGATACAAGGGACAGAAGTATGAGAAATATTCTATTCGTCATGACTCAATAATTATTTAATGAATTGTACATCAGATGAATCTATATTATCTATCGATTTGTTATAAACCTGTTCAAACATATCGATCTCACGTTTTCCTATACCAAGTCCGATGGCAATGGATTTCCACTTGCTTACTCCCTTGATAACCTCCTCTATAATCTGACGGGCTTCATCCCTGCCAATCATATACTCCTCGCAGGATTCAAGTAAAATCTGCAGGTTTGACTCATTGGTTGATGAGTTGATGAGTAAGCTCTGATAATTGCTCAAAGTCGGGTTCATGTCATAGGCAGGAGAGAGTGTCCAACCTCTTGGCGTAAGCAAGAAACCATGATTACGGAAATGGTCATCACTATTGCCGATAGCTATATTGAAGGCAACACGACGATAGAGCTGACGCAGATTATCATTGACATCACAGCTGTTCTGCAAAATAAAGTCTACAATATCCAGATAGCCGTTTCCGCTTTTGGCATCACAGCCATCGGTCAAGCCAAGCAGAGTCATGGCCGATGCAAAATGGATGCGGCGACCCTCATCGGTCCTATCAAAACGTCGGGAGAGGAAGGTATGATACTTTCCTCCGGATTTGATCACTCTTGCTTCGGCTGCCACAACACCGGCCTCTTTAGCCAACAAATGGCTGTGACACTCCCAGAGAGCCACATCATAGTCATCCCTCAGCGAAGGAAACTTGGCTACGCAGAGCCTTCCGGATTCATCAATGACTCCTGCTTTCGGTCGTGCACCGCCCAGAGAGGTTCCCGGATGTACAAGCTGCCGTATCCATCTCTTTTCGGGCATCTGATTACGCTCCTCGCTACGCTCAAACTCCATACAAGCCAATGCCAAAGTATCTATATCGGTCAGGGGAGGAATACGGAGCTTCCCGTCACAGTTTATGAACTGGCCATCAGGGCTTTCCTTGAAGCGGAAGCCTCCCATTCGTGAAAAATCATCAATACCTGTAAGACAGTCGAACGA
>DDLZ01000030.1:22517-23432 GCA_002340405.1 Bacteroidales bacterium UBA2559 | reverse complement strand
CATCTGTTCACGACGGTTTAAAAGTGTCCTTCCCCAACGGTCCGGCAGCGCATCGCTGAAACAGCCAAAGATATCCTTACCCGGGCGGGCGTACTGTTGACCGGGATAGTTGTTGATGTCAGCACTCAGGAAGATACTGCCATACTTGGCGAGCCAATTATTGTCACATTTGAAGGAATAAGAATCCGAGCCGCGAAGTGATACGTAGCCGAGTTCGCCTATCAGAAGAGGACTTTCCAACCAGTCGAAATCACCGTATATATACAATATGTTCATTTTACACTTTCTTCGATGCACGTTCACGGTTAGTCAGAGCAAGATCCTGCAATGCACGCCCCATCTCATCTTTCTGAGCCAGCAACAGTATGTCATCATCCAACTGCAAAGCATACAACACACGGAGATAGATGCCTATAGCAACCGTAGGCGCGCCCTTCTCAACTCTGTTTATAGTAACGGGAGAACAAGTAGCCCGCTCTGCAACCTGTGCTATGCTCAAATTGCGACGCAGACGCGCCAACTTGATTTGCCGTCCAACAGTCTGCATTTTCTGCTCCAATTTGCGGGGAAGTTTCGTCCCCATAGTTGCTTTACTCATAAATATTCAACATATCATTACGAGTGCAAATATACTCTTTTTATTCATTTAATGATATATTGAACAAAAAATGAGATGATTTTAAAAGACAGACGATAAGCTGTTTGTCAAAAACCGACTACAAACTGTTTTCTAGAGACAGACTACGAACTGCATCTCAAAGACAGACGATGAATTATTTCTTAAAAGCCGGCAACCGATTGTATGGCCAGCATTAAAAACCCGACAACGATTGCAACGAAGAAATTAATCACCTTAGCCTTGAGGAAAACACTGCGGCTATGGGCCAAAAGCGGAAGGGCGGTATGCCCGTCCTG
>DDLZ01000030.1:20252-22375 GCA_002340405.1 Bacteroidales bacterium UBA2559 | reverse complement strand
CACGAAATGGTCGCCGGCAAAGAGCAGCATGCCCAGCACCAGCAGACTCAACACGGCAAACACCCAGTACATCCACTCCTCCGACAGAATATTGAATCTGCCGGATACGCTGTCGGCATCGGCCTCATCGGCCTCCAAAAAAGCCCAGAACAAGCGCAACCACAAATAACAGCACACCGATAAACATCAGTATGCGTTTCCAACTGAAGTGACGGCCTGCGCGTTGCCCACTGACAATATCGCACTCCTCCTCATGTACCTTCATGGAGTGGCAGCTCTCATAGCGGTGATGGAACAGGTCCACCAGCAGGCCCACACCCACAGCCACCAAAAAAAGGATAAGAAATATCCATAGCGAACGGCCGGGAAACATGGCCAGCATCACAAACGCCTCGTCGCCCGATGAGGCTATCATCATAGCCACCAGCGCACCGAAACTTATAAGTCCGTGGGTATATAGCGATACCGATGCAAACCCTCCCATACATCCGGGAATAATACCCAGAAATGCAGACACCAAAACCTGTGTCACACGGCGTTCACGCAGGCGGCTGAACAGACGTCCATCGGATTTTATGTTGAACACCTCGATGAGCATCATCATAATGATCACCAGACCTGTCACAAGAATGGCAGTGCGCAGGGAATCTGTTAGAACCGAGATCAGCATAGACCTATATCAATAATTACGTTGTTTGAGCAAGACATAGAGTATAATGGGAGCTCCGATGGCCGGAGTTATGGCATTTAGCGGGATCAGCCCTCTGTTACCCGGCGCAGAACTGAGCAGATTGCAAAAGAGAGCAACCGCCGCTCCGCATATTATTGTTACCGGCATAAGAATCCTNNCTATGATTACTGGATCTGAGCATCATCCGACCCAGATGCGGCACGGCAAGGCCGATGAATGAAATAGGACCACAGAAAGCGGTTATGACGGCCACCAGCAGACTGGTTGAAAAGAGCAGCCAATTTCGGGTACGCATAATGTTCACGCCCAGATTTTCGGCATACATATCGCCCAAAATCAGCGCATTCAAAGGTTTGATAAGCGCTGTTGCTATGAAGAGTCCGACCAGCACAACCGCACAGAACAGGGGAAGCTGACTCACGGATACACCCCCAAAATTGCCCATCCCCCACATAGTATATGAGTGTACGCCCTCGGCGGTGGAGAAGAAGTTTAAGAGTGAAATTATAGCCGATGCCAGATAGCTCACCATAACACCCATAATAAGCAGCATTACCGGATTTTTGAGCAATGTAGAGAGGAACAGCACCAAAGCTGTAACTGCCAAAGCACCTGCAAATGCACCAAGGATTATAGAGACCGATGCACCGAGCGTCAGATTGCCCATAGTAAGATTACCGCCGAACAGCAGCATCACAAGCGCCACGCCCAGCCCTGCGCCACCGTTTATACCGAGGATATCGGGGCCGGCCAGCGGATTGCGGAAAGCCGTCTGCAGCATAAGACCCGATGCCGCAAGCGAGGCGCCTGCCAACAGAGCAGTAATAGCCGATGGCAGTCTGGACTCACGGATAATGAAGTCCCAACTCTCAAGGCTTGCACCCCTGCCCGTCAGCGAATTTATCACATCGGCCATTGGGATATGTACAGTACCGAAACAGAGATTAAAGAAAAAAAGCAGCAGCACAGCCGCCGAAAGGACTATGCTCAGATATACCTTTTTTGTCTTATCCAAACCCATAACTGAAATCTGTCGCACTGCAAAGTTAATGAAAGAACATATAAGTATCGAATAGGCGTTGACCAAAATAATTCATGCAGATTCAACCGACAAATGTAATTTCCCATTAAACTCGTGGTAAAATATGCCTATATTTGTATAGGATCGGAAAAGATGATGTCATCTGAAACAAGAACATACGCAGCAATTGACCTGAAGTCATTCTATGCTTCGGTCGAGTGTGTTGAGCGGGGGCTTAATCCGCTCACCACCAATCTTGTGGTGGCCGATAATTCACGTACCGAAAAGACCATCTGTCTGGCGGTCTCGCCATCGCTAAAAACATATGGCATAGGCGGCAGAGCACGGTTGTTCGAGGTGATACAGCGGGTGCGGCAGATCAACGATTCACGCCGTATGAAGGCGCCCGGC
>DDLZ01000030.1:0-20217 GCA_002340405.1 Bacteroidales bacterium UBA2559 | reverse complement strand
GTAGCGCTGGGATACATCACGGCCCATCCGCAGATGGCGCACTACATGGAGGTGAGCAGCAGAATATACTCCATTTATCTGAAATATGTGGCGCCTGAGGATATTCACGTCTATTCCATCGACGAGGTCTTCATTGACCTGACCCACTACCTTAAAACCTATGCATGCAGCGCCCATGATTTGACCATGCGTATGATCCGTGACGTACTGGCTCAGACCGGCATCACCGCCACAGCAGGTATAGGCACCAATCTCTTTCTGGCTAAGGTAGCCATGGATATTATGGCTAAAAAATCCAAACCCGATAAGGACGGGGTCAGAATTGCCCGGCTCGATGAGATGAGCTACCGCCGGCAGTTATGGAGCCATCGGCCCCTGACCGATTTCTGGCGCATCGGACGCGGTACGGCAAGAAAATTAGAGAGTTACGGTATGCGAACTATGGGCGATGTGGCTCTCTACTCCACCGACAAGCGGTGGGAAGAGCAGCTATACAGCATATTCGGGGTCAATGCCGAACTTATCATCGACCACGCATGGGGATGGGAACCATGTACCATTGCCGACATCAAATCGTATAGACCTGAAACCAACAGCTTAAGCTCAGGGCAGGTTCTCAAAAGCCCCTATAAGTTCGACAAGGGCCGGCTTATAGCCAAGGAGATGGCCGATGCTCTGGTCATGAGTCTGGTTGACAAGCGGCTGGTAACCGACTCCATGACACTTGACGTAAACTATGACCGGGAGAGCCTTGAACAGCCGGGATACAGGTATAACGGCCCTGTGGTGACCGATTTTTACGGACGCAAAGTGCCCAAGCCCGTACACGGCAAGGTCAATCTGAACGGTCATACCTCATCATCGGAAGCCATAATAAAAGCGGTATCCGACCTTTACGACCACATAGTCAATCCCAATCTGCTGGTACGCCGTTTGAATGTAACGGCACAGAATGTGGTCAATGAAAACTATGCAACCCCCATGCAACTTGATCTGTTCAGCTCCAATGCCGAAGAGCATGGTCGGGAACGCCGGCGGCAGGAAGCTATCCTTGCCATCCGCAAGAAGTTCGGCAAGAACTCCATCCTTAGAGGTATGAATTTTGAAGAAGGCTCAACCGCCAAAGAACGCAATGCGCAGGTGGGAGGCCATAAAGCATAACCGGCTATGGACAAACGATACGAAAAAATCCTGAACCAGCCGTATCAAAAATCGGCCGTCCGACAGCAGATGTCGCTATATAACCGTGCCGCGCAGTTCTCACCTTTTGCCTCACTTATAGGTTACGAGGCTATAATAGACGAGACAGCGCGACTCACGGACAGCCGCATCGAATTGGACGAGAACCAGAAAACCCTGCTAGACGCCTGTCTGCAGGAGCTTGCCTCAATGACAAACCAAGAGATTACCGTCACCTTCTTCAAGCCTGACAGCAATAAGCAGGGTGGTAAATACACTGAAATTACGGGACAGTTCAACTCCGTCTGCCACTACAAACGTATGCTGTCGTTGACCGACGGCACATCTGTTCCGTTGGACGACATAACGGCAATCGTCATATCGGATAAGGCCGATGATAAGGGCATCGGACACATCTGCCGTCCCGATAAAGCCGTCGAATAATCACCAATAAGTATGTCAGATAAGGCCGGTAAGGATATTAACAAATCCGGTAAAGATATCCGAAAAGCCCGACCCTTTAAAGAGATCCTTCAAAAACGAAAAATATGAGAAGAACGCAATCGGTCCGATAATACTGCCGACCAAATCGATTATACTCAAAATGAAGGCTGCCGTAAGAAACCCTTTTAACTTATATTTCTCCGGATTTAAGGCAACTATATTACGTCCTTTAATACTTTTTACAAGAGCAATTATCGAAAAGGCCAGTCCGAGAACAGGTATTACACAACACTCATTAGCCACAATCGCCCAGATAAAACTGCCTATGGCATGCGGGGCTATTACCCGCTCATCAGGCTCCGCTTTATCACTGCCGGCCGTCACGTTTTGACTCTCGGAACTGCTTTGCTCCGACTCAGATTTGCTTTCGGTCTCTTCAACAGTCTGTTCTTCAATATCAGATTCCACTGTCGGCTGAGCTTCGGGCTCCGATGCAAGGACTTCAGGTTCCGGTACAAGAGCTTCAACCTCCGGTGCAAAAACTTCAGGTTCCGGAGATTCAGGAGCCTTATCGTCCACCGGCTTTTCTTCCGACACATTTTCACTATTGACAAGGACATTTACCTGCGAACCGCAATACATACAGTACACGGATTTTTCGGAAATTTTCTTTCCACAATTATAACAATACATCTCTTCGGTGTTTTTATGTTTCGCACAAATATATATAATTTTCCTAAGCTCCTTACAAATATATCATCGGCTTTTTGCAGTCAGGTTGCATATATTCAGGTTAAACGAGTAACTTTGCACTATACGAATTGAGTCACGCCAAGGGCGTTTGTCCCGAATGCTCCAAAAAACAGGTGTCAGCTGCAATGAAAGAGAGTCCGAATGAGATTGTGCCGGAAGGAGCCGCAAAGGTTCTGCTCCACACCTGCTGTGCCCCTTGCAGTGGAGCCATCATAGAGTGGATGATGCAGGCCGGGATCACCCCCGTAATCTACTACTGCAACCCCAACATATATCCGCTTGAAGAATATCTGGTCCGCAAGGGAGAGTGCAGCCGATATGCCCGCAGTCTTGGCTTGCAGATTGTTGATGCCGATTATGACCATGCCGCCTGGCTGCACTGTATAAAAGGACTTGAGAGTGAGCCGGAGCGAGGCGCCCGCTGCCTGGAGTGCTTTCGTATGCGCCTGTTAAGCGCTGCACGCTATGCATCGGAAAACGGCTTCAAGGTCTTCACCTCAACCCTCGGCTCAAGCCGCTGGAAACGTCATGATCAGATTGTGGAGGCAGGGCTGTGGGCTGCCTCGCAGTTCTCCGGATTGACATTCTGGCAACGCAACTGGAGACAGGGAGGCCTGCAGGAGCGCCGCTCGGCAATAATCCGTGAGCAGGACTTCTACAACCAGCGCTACTGCGGCTGTGAGTTCAGCATGGAGACTATGCGGGATGACAAGAAGCATGCCCGCCAACGTATAAAAAGAGTCATAGGAGTAATGACTCCGGAACAGAAAACCGCCCAGTCACGCGCTGTATGGGAACGCCTAGAACAGACCGACATATTCCGCAGCAGCACCGACATACTCATCTACTGGTCAATGGATGACGAGGTGCAGACACCCTCTTTCATAGAGAAGTGGCACGCCGTTAAACGGTTTTATCTGCCATCGGTACAGGGTAATACGCTTGTGGTAAAACGCTACACAGGCAGCCGCATGCTCACACAGGGAGAGCAGTTCGGAATACCGGAACCGGAGGGTGAGGCCGTTTCCGACCTCAGCCCAATAACACTTGTGGTGGTGCCGGGACGTGCATTTGACAAACAGGGACACCGGCTTGGACGCGGCCGCGGATTCTACGACCGCCTGCTGCCCCTGCTGCCCCATGCCGTAAAGGCCGGAGCCTGTTTTGACTGCCAAAAACTCCCCTCTGTGCCGACCGACGAAAATGATATAAAAATGGATTTCATAATATGATAATTTGGTATTCAGGCTGCGGCAACAGCCGTTTTGTGGCCGACAGTCTTGCCGAAAAGCTCGGTGAAAAGAAAATGCTCTTCATACCCGATGCAGCAAGGCAAGGCACTGCGCCGGAATTCGGGCAGGATGAAATATTGGGAATCGTATTTCCCGTTTACTCCTGGTCGGTGCCCCGGCTCGTATCCAAATTCCTGCGCACATTCAAATTCAAGGGCAAACCCTCGTATATCTATGTTGCCTGCACCTGCGGCGACCAGACAGGCTACACTCTGAAACACCTTAAAAAGGATCTCAGCAAGAACGGCCTGGAGCTTGATGCCTTCTTCTCGTTCCGTATGCCCGAGACATATATAAATCTGCCGGGGTTCGAGCTCGACACTCCTGAAAACGCAACTCTCAAAATTGAACAGACCCGTATCCAGATCGATGAAACTGTCAGACTGATAAAAAGTCGCACAAGGGGCAATTTCGACAAGTTAGAGGGCAGTTCTGCCTTTCTTAAATCGGAAATTCTCAAACCTCTTTTCTATGGCCTGCTCATAACCGACCGCAAGTTTAATGTGTCCGATGATTGTAATGGCTGCGGACTGTGCAGCCGCAGTTGTCCGCTCCTGAACATCACCATGGAGAACGGCCGCCCCCGCTGGAACGGCAATTGTACAAACTGCATGAGCTGTTACCACCGCTGCCCCACTAATGCCGTCAATTTCGGCAAAGCCACCTTAGGCAAAGGACAGTACTTTTTCGGCAAACCTCTATCGCCTGCTCACAATATAGAAGAGACCAAAAAAACTGAGAACCGAACCGAACGGAAAAGAACTGAACAGGAAAGAACGAAACCAATCTGAAAGGAACGAAACCGCAAGAAAAGGAACCCAAAGAAAAGGAACCTAAAGGAACGGAACCTAAAGGAACGGAACAAAACCCAAAGGAAAGGAATAAAACCCAAAGGAAAGGAATAAAACCCAAAGGAACGAAAGCGAACGGGAAGGAGCAAAACTATAAACACTCGTTCGCGGTATTCCATCGGACATTAGCAAATAATCTATTCAAAAAATTCCATCGGACATTAGCAAAAAGTCCTGCCCACGATATTGTGAGCAGGACTCTTTTAAAATGCTTTAACTAAAGCGCGATGATTGAGATCAGAGCACTTCGAAATCGAGTGACTGCAGATCCTTATCGGCCGATGACGAACCGTACAACAGCTTGTACTTGCCGCTGAAGGTTGAAACCTCGTCAATCTTCTCGTCATAATACTGGAATGACTCGCCGTTCAACGTAATTACGGCCTTGCCGGTCTCACCTGCCTTAAGAGTTACGCGCTGGAAACCCTGTAAGCCCTTGATGGGAGCAGCCGGATTGTCAAGGCTCTTTACGTAAACCTGAACAATCTCTGTACCGTCACGGTCACCGGTATTTGTAACCGGTATGGTAATGGTAACACTGCCGTTCTTCTTCATGCTGGCCTTTGACAGAGTAGCCTGACCATATTTGTAAGTGGTATAGCTAAGTCCGTAACCGAAAGGATAGAGAGGCTCGTCACGGAAGTAACGGTATGTGCGGTTCTCCATTGAGTAATCGGTAAACTCAGGCAGCTGATCGGTTGACTTATAGAAAGTAACAGGCAGCTTGGCCGATGGGTTGCAATCACCGTTAAGAATCTCGGCAAGTGCCTGAGCGCCGCCCTGACCCGGATACCAAGCCTGAATAAGGGCATCAAGATAACTCTCAAGTTCACCGAATCCCATGCAGGAACCTGCGCAGTCAACAAAGATTACAGGCTTGCCGACTGTACGCATGGCGCGTATGAGGCGCTGCTGTACGGCAGGGATCTCGATATCGGGCTTGTCACCGCCCTCACCCTCCATTGAAGGATGGATACCACCTATTATAATAATGGCATCTACGTTCTGAGCAGCTAAGCTGTTTGCAAGATCGGTAAACTCGGCTATCTTCTGCACGCAGAACTGGGTGCTCAAACGGGCAAACTGACCGGTAGTGTGAGAAAACTCTACCTTAACATCGTAGGTCTGACCCTTCACAACCCTGAATGACTTCATCTGCTGCACAGCACCGCCGCGACCGAAACCGAAGCCACGGCCGGCCTGCTGACTGGCGCCCTGCTGCTGCTCAACCAAACGACCATTTACAGTCAACTTGAAACCGCTGCTGCTGTTAATGTTATAATTCATTTCGCCGGTAAAAGGGGCCACAATCTTACCGGTCAAACGGACCGAGAAGTTGTCGCTGTTCACGCCATCGGCAAAAAGATAAGCACCGAAGGTTGAGAAATTGACCTCTTTATAGTAACCCGATGTTACGGGTGTGCCGCTAAAGTTCACATTATTCCAGAACTCGGCCTTCAAACCCTGACCGTTATTAAAGTCCTGTGTGTAATAAGTGGTATAGTACTCGTTGCGGATTTCACAAGCCCTGTCATAAATGATTTCGGTATTGGGGAAAAACTTTCTGATACCTGACAACAGGGAACGGGTATGCTCCGGTATCGGACTGCCGCCGTACTCGCCGTTTGTCATACCGGCATCGTCGGCATTGGGACCCAGCACGGCAAGCTTCTTTATCTCTTTGGAGAGAGGAAGCACACCGTTATTCTTCAACAGCACCATCGACTGACGGGCAGCCTCTATTGCCAGCTCATCGTTCTCCTTGCTGCTGATGACATCTTCACCCATATCTGCCCAGGGCAGCATCTCGGCAGGATCGAACATACCAAGCTCGAAACGTCCTCTTAACACGCGACGCAGAGCAACATCAACATCAGCCTCGTTTACCAGGCCATCCTCAAGAGCGCCTACGAGTGACACGAATGTTCTTCCGCACTCCAGGTCTGTTCCTGAAAGCAGAGCGTCAACCGATGCAGAAACCATGTCAGGATGTGTACCATGCTGGTTCCTGTTAAAAAAGTTGTTGATGGCATCACAGTCGGTCAGAACTATTGCCTCATAACCCCATTTTTCACGTAAAATATTGATCAGCAGACGCTCGCTGCTGCAACAAGGTACGCCCTCATAACGGTTATAAGCACACATTATCTCCTGAACATCGGCCTTCTGAACCACAGCCTTAAAGGCGGGCAGATAGGTCTCCCACAGATCACGCATGGAGACGGAAGCATCGTAACGGTGACGCTGCGACTCGGGACCGCTGTGCACTGCATAGTGCTTAGCGCAAGCATGGGTCTTGTAGTACTTCTTATCATTACCCTGCATACCTTTCACGTTGGCTACGCCAAGGACACTCATGTGGTACGGATCTTCACCGTAAGCCTCCTGTCCGCGGCCCCAGCGGGGATCACGGAAGATGTTTATGTTCGGACACCAGAATGTCAGTTCCGGATTACCGGGAACATGATAGGCGCCCATCTCTACATTAAAGACTCTCTCCGAACGATTCCAGTTGGCGCGGGCCTCATCGGATACGGCCGAAAAGACATCATAAACCAACTGCTCATTAAAAGAGGCACCCATACCTATAGGCTGCGGGAAGACGGTGTAACCGCTCTGACGTACGCCGTGGCAAGCCTCTGACCACCAGTTGTAAGAGGGGATACCAAGACGGTCCACCGACATGGACTTGTTCATGATAAGACCCACCTTCTCCTCAGGGGTAAGCAGTGACATAAGGTTGTCAATACGTTTTTCAACCTTAAGTTTAGGATTTAGGAAAGGATATTCATACTTTCCACTGCCGCACGAAGCCAATACAAGAGCTAAGGCAGCAAACAAAACAATTCCTGAAATTCTTTTCATAAAAATAAGTATTAAGTAAGTTTTTTAATTTGTATCTCCCATTTTTTCAGATTGCACTGATAATATCGTCGATCACAGCGACAATACCGTCAAATTTACTGATATTGGAAGTAATATCATTGCTTTCGTATAAAATACAACCATTCTTCTGCAAAAATAACCAACAAAACAGAACAATTCACAAGTATTTGCAAATAAATACAAAATTAGGATATTTTATCACAAAAAGAAATGAACTATTGTCATCAGATGGACAGTTTTTCTGAAATTTACGGAATTATTGGAAAATAGATTCTTTATGACGATGAATCATAAAAACAATAAAATATGTTAATTCTCAGAAAAAGCCATTGCCGTTCGAAAACAATCATATACTTTTACGGTGTACTAATAAACTAAGACACTGAAACAATCTTAAAAGCATTGAATTCATGATGATTGAACTCAAAGATATAAACAAGACCTATTACAACGGACAACCGCTGCATGTACTCAAAGGCGTTAATTTGGAAATAGAACGCGGCGAATTTGTCTCGATCATGGGAAAATCCGGTTCGGGGAAATCCACCTTATTGAATATTGTCGGGATACTTGACAATTACGATACCGGTGAATACTATCTGGACGGAAAACTGATCAAGGATCTTACCGAGCGGCAGGCGGCACAATACCGCAACCGTATGATAGGGTTCGTATTCCAGTCTTTCAACCTCATATCGTTCAAGACAGCCGTCGAGAATGTGGAACTGCCGCTCTTCTATCAGGGTATAGGCCGCCGGCAGCGCCATCTGATGGCTATGGAGTATCTGGAACGTCTGGGGCTGAAGGAGTGGGCAAACCACTACCCCAATGCAATGTCCGGCGGTCAGAAACAGCGCGTGGCGATAGCACGTGCCCTTATAACGCGTCCTCAAATAATACTTGCCGATGAGCCTACCGGAGCACTGGATTCCAAAACATCGGTCGAAGTCATGGACCTTCTCGCACAGTTGAATCGCGAAGAGAAGATGACAATTGCGGTAGTGACGCACGAAAGCGGAGTGGCAAACTACACCAACCGCATCATACATATCGAGGACGGTATTATAGGTAAAATCGAAGAGAACCTCCAACACAATTCATCGGTTTTTGCAACCAATACAATCATTAAGTAATGCAGGACCTTTTTACCGAAATTTGGGAGAGTGTAAGACGCAACAAGCTGCGCACCGCCCTGACAGGCTTTTCCGTAGCATGGGGCATATTCATGATAATTGTGCTGCTTGGAGCCGGCAACGGTCTTATGAACTCGTTCAATCAGGATAGCGAAGGGTTTGCATCGAACATCATGGAGGTTTTCGGCAGTCAAACCACCAAACCTTATGCGGGATTTAAGGAGGGAAGAAGGATCGAGCTTAAAAAGGCCGATATGGAGCTTATCGCAAAACGTTTTCCCGACATAGTAGATCAGATATCGACATCTATCTCGCGCAGCGGATTTACCATGACCTACGGAAAAAAATACTATAACAGCGTGACTCTGGCGGGCACATTTCCCGGACAAGCCACAATGGAACGCATCAGATTATATGCCGGCCGTTTCATAAATGCCAATGATATAAAAGAAAAGAGAAAGGTCATTGTGCTCACACACCTCTCTGCGCGGAATATTCTGGAAGGAGACACCGACTACGAGTCACTGATAGGCAAAAGAGTAAAGGTAGGTAATCTCTCATTCAAGATCATCGGAGTCCGCCATTCCCACGAGAATCAGAATGACCGTGACCTCTACATACCGTTCACAACGTCACAAACCATTTTTGGGATGGACGACTCACTTGACAGGATATCGTTCACCTTCAACGGACTCGACAGCGAAGAGGCCAACGAAGAGTTTGAGAAACGGCTGAAATCAGCCCTTGCCGGTCCGCATCAGGTGGCCCCTGACGATGAGGGCGCATTCTGGATATGGAACAGGTTTACACAGAACCTGCAGATGCAGAAAGGGTCAAAGGCCTTGCAGACAGGCCTCTGGATAGTAGGTATATTTACCCTGCTCGGAGGTATTGTAGGTGTCAGCAACATCATGCTTATAACGGTCAAGGAACGCACTCATGAGTTCGGCATACGCAAAGTCCTTGGAGCCAAACCGTGGAATATCATGCTGCTTATCATTGCCGAAAGCATAGTTATAACGGCATTCTTCGGTTACATAGGCATGCTGCTGGGACTAGGAGCATGTGAACTTATGGATAATACGCTGGGACAGGCCACTATGGATCTCATGGGGCAAAGCATACGCCTGCTCGTCAACCCTAAGGTGGGCATTGACGTTGCAGTAAAAGCAACCGTACTGCTGATAGTTGCAGGTACGCTTGCAGGTCTTATGCCGGCCCGAAGGGCAGCAAAGGTACGTCCTATTGAAGCATTAAGAGCAGACTGATATGAGATTCGATATAGATTCATTCCGCGAGACAGGCGATTCACTCGTTCGAAACAAACGCCGCACCATACTCACAGGATTCGGAGTATTCTGGGGACTCTTCATGCTGCTCTTCATGATTGGCGGAGGCCGGGGACTCAAGGGTGTCATGTCCAACATTTTTGAAGGATTTGCCACCAATATGGTTGTAATATATCCCCAGTACACATCAAAACCTTACAAGGGATTTGCCGAAGGTCGCTTCTGGGATATGACCCTTACCGATATAAAGCGTCTCGAAGACATGGTACCGGAATTGGAGACCGTAAGTCCCACGATAGGCCGTTGGGGTGTTACGGCCGAATACGGCAACAATTCATTCAATTCGGCATCGGTCAAGGGTGTGCTTCCCAACTACGCCAAGGTTGAAACACCCAGAATAAAATACGGACGTTTCCTGAATCAGGTCGATCAGGATCAGTCACGCAAGGTCTGTGTCATAGGAAAACGCATCTACCAGTCTCTGTTCCCCGATGGCGGTGACCCCTGCGGCAAATTCATACGCGTAGGATCTGTTTACATGCAGATTGTGGGAGTCGATTTCAAAGCCGGCGAACAGATAAGTATAAACGGATCTGCAAGCCAGAGCATAGCAATACCTCTGTCAGTGGCGGCAAAACTCTATAACCGCGGCAACACTGTGGATATGATGTGTGTGACCGGCCGAAGCGGGATAAAGATGAGTACTTTGGAAAACCGCATACGTTCAATAATGGCCCGTGAACACATCTTCGACTCTTCCGATGAAGAGGCCATGATGTATCTGAATGTTGAGCAGATTTTCCGGATTGTTGACAATCTGTTCCGCGGACTTGATTTTCTCATCTGGCTTGTGGGATTGGGTACACTTCTGGCCGGCTGCATAGGAGTGAGTAATATCATGATGGTTACGGTCAAGGAACGTACCATAGAGATAGGCATACGGCGCGCCATAGGTGCCATGCCCGGTGAGATTCTTTCGCAGATCATTACCGAGAGCATAGCCCTTACACTGGCTGCCGGGACCGTAGGCATAGTTTTAGCGGTTATGCTTCTAGAAATATTTGAAAAAGTCATAGATAACGGCACCGTATTCCAGATAGGTTTCAATACGGCCATACTTGCCACTGCCCTGCTCACCCTGCTCGGAGCGCTGGCCGGTCTGGCGCCTGCGCTGCGGGCAATGGCGATTAAGCCTGTTGATGCGATACGGGACGAATAACAATGAATAATATATAAAAACCAAGAATATGAAAAGAGTATTTAAGTACATCATCCTGTTTCTGATTGCAGCCGTGCTGATAGGAACATTTGTCTTCCTGTTTAAAAAATCCAGGCCGCAGGAGGTAAAATATCAGGAACTGACTGCAACGCGTACCGATATTGCGCGTACTACGGTCATAACCGGCAAAATAGTACCGCGTAACGAGGTCAATATCAAGCCGCAGATTAACGGAATCATTGCCGAGATCTTTAAGGAGGCCGGTCAGACAGTTGAAAAAGGCGAAGTGATAGCACGCCTCACCGTCATCCCCGACATGAACTCCCTGTCGGCAGCCCAGAGCCGTGTACGCCTGTCCGATATCAACCTCAAGCAGGTTGAGACCAACTATGACCGTGACAAGGCGCTATATGACAAAAAGCTGATAAGCGCCGAGGAGTTTGAAAAGGCACAGCAGTCACTCTCACAGGCCAGAGAAGAGCGCGCCGCCGCCCAGGAGGCCCTAGAAGTGATACGCGACGGAGTCTCGTCAAGCAACGCTACGACCAGCTCCACCCTGATACGCTCCACAATATCGGGACTCATACTTGACATTCCGGTAAAGGTCGGCAACTCGGTTATACAGGCCAACACCCTGAATGACGGCACAACGGTGGCCACCGTAGCCAATATGAAAGACCTTATTTTCGAAGGACAGATCGATGAGACCGAAGTCGGAACCCTGTATGAAAGCATGCCGCTTAAGATATCCATAGGAGCGCTGAGAGATTTCATCTGTGAAGCAAGTCTTGAATATATATCGCCCAAGGCCGTTGAGAGCAACGGTTCCAACCAGTTCAGTGTCAAGGCCGCAGTTGTTGTTGATGACAGCTATACCATACGTTCAGGATACAGCGCCAATGCGGAGATTGAACTAGAAAAACTCAATAACGTGCTCTCAATACCCGAAAGTGCACTCGAGTTTGTAAATGAGAAGACCTATGTCTATGTAAAACAGGCTGACAACAAATATAAAAACACGCTTGTCGAAACAGGCATAAGTGATGGAGTAAACATTGAAATCAAGTCCGGGATCAGTGAAGGCGACATAGTTCGCGGTCCCAAGATCATTGAGGATACCCATGAGGAATCGGACGAAAACACCACCGCATGATGAAACAGATTAAAAAATTAACCCTGGCAGCAAGCCTTCTGGCTTGGTTTTTGAGCATCTCCGCACCCGTTCAGGCACAAAATGCATGGACGCTGCAGCAGTGCATAGATTATGCGCTTGAAAACAACATACAGATACGTCAGGCCGGCATACAGGCAGGTCAGCGGGAGATTGACTACAACAATGCGCGAAACAACCGCCTTCCGGGTCTGTCAGCCGGTGCTTCCGAGAATTTCTCGTTCGGCCGCGGTCTTACCGCCGATAACACCTATGCCAACACCAACACCACCAATACCTCATTTAATATTGGAACCGATGTCACCCTCTTTGCAGGACAACGGCTGAACGGTAACGTGAAACTTGCCGAGCTCAACCTTGAAACGGCCAAAAAAGATCTGGAGCGCATCCGTGACGATGTATGTGTGCAGGGGGCACAGGCATTCATTCAGATCATCTATGACGAGAGCATAGTTGAGGTAGCCCGTAACCAGGTGAGCATCGACTCCATGCAGGTGGAGCGTCTCCTGATCCTCGAACAGACGGGCCGTGCCGCTTCCGCCGAGGTTGCATCCCAAAAAGCCACGCTTGCACAGAGCCGTCTGTCGGTAACCCAGGCCGAGAACAACCTCGAACTGTCCAGATTGACTCTGACACAACTCTTGGAACTACCCTCTCCAAACGGATTCAGCGTAATTCTGCCTGAAACCGATAACATAGCAGTCGGTCCGCTTGAAGACCCAGAAACCATCTTCAACGAGGCTATGGGAATCAAACCCTCCATACGTTCGGAACAGTTGCGTCTTGAGCAGGCCGAGAAGAGCATCGGCATAGCCAAAGGCTCCCTCTTACCGACCCTGTCGCTCAGCGGCGGCGTCGGCACCAACTACTACACCACCTCAAAGTTTGAGTCCGATGCCTTCGGCAAGCAGATAAAGAATAATTTCAGCCAGTACATAGGGCTCAATCTCAGTATCCCCATCTATTCACGCGGGCAGAACCGCAACAGCGTTCGCTCGGCACGTCTGAGCTATGACAACCAGATGTTGCAGCTCGATGATGCCAAGAAACGGCTTTTCAAAGAGATACAGCAGGCATATTACAATGCCGCAGCCTCACGCAGCCGTTACGAGAGCAGCCGGCTTGTAGAGACCAGCGCACAGGAATCATTCAATCTGGTACTTGCCAAATATGAGGGCGGCAAAGCCAACATAACCGAATTCAACGAATCCAAGAACCGTCTTATCACGGCCAGCGCCGATGTTATGAAATACCGCTACGAATATATTTTCAATACGGCCCTTCTGGAGTTCTACCGCAGTAACTCATTTAAATTGTAATAACATATTAATAATAGAATTTGTATGAAACAGTATATAGAACAGCATAAGGAGAGATTTTTTGACGAACTCTTTTCAATCCTGAGAATACCTTCAGTCAGTGCCAAACCGGAACATAAGAATGATATGGAGCGTTGTGCCCACAGGCTCAAAGAGCTGCTTCTTGAGGCGGGAGCCGACTCGGCAACTGTCATGCCTACAAGCGGCAATCCCGTGGTTTTCGGTCAAAAAACGGTGGATCCGTCACTTAAAACCGTACTCGTTTACGGCCATTACGACGTACAGCCGCCCGAGCCTCTTGAGAAATGGCATACCGACCCCTTTGAACCGGTAATCCGTGACGGCGCCATTTGGGGACGCGGCGCCAACGATGATAAAGGCCAACTGTTCATGCATATCAAAGTATTTGAATACCTGGTACGCACCGGACAGCTCAATCATAATATAAAATTCATTCTTGAAGGCGAAGAGGAGATTGGAAGCCCGTCGCTGGCCCCATTTCTCAAAGAGCACAAAGAGATGCTCAGCGCCGATGTCTGTCTGGTGTCTGACACCACAATGATATCGGACAAGATACCCTCCATCAACTGTGGGATGCGCGGTCTGGCATATGTGGAGGTGACGGTGACAGGCCCCAACAAAGACCTCCATTCCGGTCATTACGGAGGAGCGGTAGCCAACCCCATCAATGTGCTGTGCGATATGATTTCACAGCTTATCGACTCCGATGGCCGCATCACCGTACCGGGCTTCTATGACAAAGTGGTGGAACTGACCCCCGAAGAGCGTAAAATGATGGCCCGCGCCCCCTTCGACATCGAGGAGTACAAAAGCTTCCTTGATATAAACGAAGTAAAGGGTGAAAAGGGCTACACCACACTTGAACGTACCGGCATACGCCCGGCGCTCGACGTATGCGGAATTTGGGGCGGCTATACCGGACAGGGCGCCAAGACCGTGCTGCCATCAGAAGCTCACGCAAAAATCTCAATGCGTCTTGTCCCCGACCAGACCAGCGCCGAAATCACAAAACTCTTCACGGAACATCTCTTGAGCATAGCTCCGCCCTATGTCAAGATAAAGGTCACGCAGCACGATGGCGGCGACGGATTCCTCATTCCCATATCATCGGATGCATACCGCGCCGCTTCACGCGCCATTAAGGAGGTTTACGGCATCGAGCCTATACCCGGCCGCGGAGGGGGAAGCATCCCAATTCTGGCAGAGGTCCAAAAAATTCTCGGAATTGACCCGCTCCTGATGGGATTCGGACTGGAGCGTGACACTATCCACAGCCCGAATGAGAGCTATCTGCTGCAACAATTTTTCTTCGGCATGGAGAGCATAGCCCTGTTTTACCGGTATTATTGAAAAGCGTAAGGCTCTCACATAACATCAGGATTGGATCAGGCAGGGTTTTACCGATATTACAAAAAACAAGAGACCCTTACTTTTTTGAGTAAGAGATAAGAACCTCTGTGGTTTCAGGAACATCCTTTTTATTGTTATGGGTGTCGTGACGGACATATCCCACACCTTTGGCATACCAGGTCAAATTGGTAACATCCCTGTTATGCCCCGGGCCGCTCTCTACCTTGTGCTCACTCACAACCATACAGTCAAATGTCCCTGCCGGAACCGTAATGGTCTCCCTGCGAACCACTCTGCGGTCCGTAATGGTAGCCGTATATGTAAGAGGTCCCACCTTCACAGCGGTAACAATTGGTTCCAGAACATCCCCGGGCTCAATATCGGCCGGAAACGGTGAAAGCAGACTTGTTCCGGTCGTTTTCAATCCCGATATGGCCGATGCGTACGATATGGCGGCAAGTCCCACATCCGTATTTATCGAGTGTGTCAGAGTGTCAACATAGGTGATCTCCACCACATTTGAACGGTACATCGGTTTGCCGTTCTTTTTGGTAAAGACCGATTCGGTAGTGTATTTGCGCGTTGCACCTATATGCTCAACATCTGTAACGGTAATAACATGCCCCCAATGGAAACTCCCGTCCTTCACATTCGTCCTCAGATACTCCATTTCTGCGCCGACAGACTCCATAAAGTAACCCTGTGCTGCCGTATTCAGAGGAAAAAGCAGCATCAACATCAACGCCGGAAAACGGCAACGTTCCGGCCGCAGCACTCTTCTTAAAGGAAAGAGTACTGATATCAACTGCAAAAGTATTCTTTCCATATATCTCCCTGTTTAGGCTTAAAAATGTAACATTCCGTTCCGGCAAATTTACTTGCCGGTGCGTATCAGCACGCAGGCGCCGCCTCCCGGAGCGAGCTTGAGCTCCAGTACCGAGGCAGATGTTACCTCTACGCCGGACTGCGTCCTATATGTCTCGCGGTTGGTAAGGTAGTGGGTATCATCGGCATCGGTATTGACAGTAGCCGTAAATTGACCCTTCTTCGGGAGAAAATCCAGCGGCACACCGATTGTGCGCGCCTCCTCATTCGTGGCAGCGCCTATCAGCCAGTCGCCATCGGCATTACAGCGGGCCATGACAATATACTCGTCAATTTCACCGGCCAGAGTAATACTCTCGCGCCAGGGCTGCTTCTCGGCGCTGAGGAACTCCAGCAGAGCGGGATATTTGCGATAGTACTCTGGTATGTCGGGTATTACCGTAGCACCCGACCAGGTAATCAGTGTGCGCGCTATCTCGCCGGTTACGGTCGTCGGCACCTCCTGATTGTTGTCCCTGCGTGTGGTCCGTCCCTGATGCAGCTCCAAAAATCCGTTGTTCTGGTCTATCGGACCGGCCACCATGTTCACGAAACATGATGTGACAAACGTCTTGGGATGGAAAATCTGATGTCCGTCCAACTGAGCTTTGCAGTACTCGCGTGTCACGGCATTTGGCCAAGTTCGCATCTGTCCGAACGGATGCACCGGATAGTCATGGTAGTCAACCATCAGATTGTATTTGGCACAAAGGCGGGTTATATCCTGTGTCTTACGGTTCTTCTCAAGGGCATTGCCATTCATAAAGCCGTATTTCACACCGGCGGCCCCCCACTCCCCATACTGGGCAAGAGTCTCCTCGATCGGATAGTTTGTGCCGGCTACATCGTTCAGGTAGAGCCAGACCCCTACTCCCTTCTCCTTGCCGTACTTTATAATACGCTGTACGTCACGTGCTTTGTCGCCCTTGGTCGGGTCCGAATCCTTCTCAAACTCAGGGCCGTACCAGTTGGCATCGAGCAGCAAGCCCTGAAAGCCCTGCTCTGCGGCAAAATCAATCATCCTGACCCACGAGTCATAATTCATGCCGTACCGGTATCCCTCCCAGACCGCTCCGTCAATACGCCAGTCCCACAGATAGACACCCGGCCGCACCCAGCTGAAATCCATCTCCGGTTCCGGATTTAGCAGCTCGATAAGGTGCGAATCCACCAGATCGCCGGGAGTCCTTCCAACCATAATTACGCGCCATGCGCCCGGAAACAGCAGACCGTTCGTCTCAATCCTCTCGGGTATGACGTTAAATTTGGTTGAACCGGCCTCCGTGCGGAGTCGCATAGGCCATCCGTCATAATCCAGATGAGCCTCGTGAAGAGCCAGATAGAGCTCATCCGATGCCCTGATGGTCATAATCGGAAGCCGCTCGCCGCCTGCATCGGACAATTTCTCCGGACCAATGTTATGCCGTTCGCCGTTATAATACCAGGCCGTATAGTCGCCTGCAAAATTGAATTCGGTACTCTCGACAATGGGAATCTGCATCTCCTCCCGGCTCAGACTGCGGGCCGCCTCAAGATTGAGCATGTAAATGGCACGGCTCGTAGGCATATATACCCGAAAGGCCGCTCCCTCATTGTAAACACGTACCTCGAGAGTGGCATTCGTCTTTGGGCCTTTAGCCGAAGAACCATACAGTAAATCTGCGCCAATGGGGATAGAAAATGACCATGTATTATAAGCGTCTTTAACCGCCGAGCGTTTACCCCACAAAGGACGCCACACCTTATTGACCTTTTTCGGTCTCATTGATCTGGGCTTAATCTCCGCCGAACTAAAAGCATTAGTTTCACCGTAAGAAAAGCCTAAAGCAGACCAGTCAATCACATCATTTCCGTCCACCGAAATCTTATATGCCGGTTGCTGTCCGGAATCGGTCTTCACACTGAAACATATCCTCTTGTCAGGTGACTTTATTTCGTAAAACATCTCTTTTGCCGATATGTGGCATAATCCTGAGAGTGTCAGAATTGACAAAATAAACAGTTTTTTCATATATGTTAATTATTTAGACTCTAAAGTTAGCCGATTTTCGCTCTCTAATGTGTAAAAAAAGGTTAATGGTCATAAAGTTACTAATTAAAAAGCTATCAAAACATTAATTTTGCAAAGAATAGATAATTACGACATTCAGTTACTATGAGCAAGACTACCAAATGGGTGCTGATTGCAATTACAGTCATTGGACTGGCAGCTTTGGGCATCCACCGTTTCAGACCTAAAACAAGTTCCGACATGCTTTCGGGAGATCCGTCTTCCGGAAGGACTGCCAACGTTCCAGGCGGTCCGAATGCCTCTACATTACTGGTAAGACATGTGGTGTTGGAGCCTATTGAACTTGTTGACGGCATCAACATCAGCGGCAGCCTTATTCCCAATGAAGAGGTAAACCTGTCGTTCGAAACATCGGGCAAGATAACCGGAATCTTTTTCGAGGAGGGTACCGAGGTTCGCAAGGGTCAGGTTATGGGCAAAATAAACGACGCCCCGTTACAGGCGCAGCTCAAAAAGCTTGAGGCCCAATACCAGTCAACCAGTGACCGGCTTGCCCGACAGAAAGCGCTTTACGAACAGGATGCTGTCAGTAAGGAGGCCTATCAGGAGGCCGAGGCCAACTACAACAAGCTTCAGGCCGATATCGAAGAGTGCCGCGCCAAACTGGACCAGACCGAGCTTAAAGCTCCGTTTAACGGCATTGTCGGACTGCGTCAGGTCAGCGTGGGAGCTTATGCCTCACCAAACGTAAACATAGCCACACTCACCAATATCGAGAAACTGAAAGTTGAATTTGCCATCCCCGAGCGCTATGCAGGCGTGCTGCAGAACGGAGCCAAAGTCACTTTCCGGGTTGAGGGAAGCGATGAGCTATATAATGCCGAGGTCTATGCTACAAACTCCAAAGTCGATCCCAATACACGCACCTTCCTGGTCCGTGCCATATATAATAATGTAGGCAGAAAGTTGGTTCCCGGCCGCTACGTAAACGTAAGCCTTGACACACGTACATACCCCAATGCCCTTGCCGTGCCCAGCGAAGCAATCATTTCAGAGATGGGAATAGACAAGGTGTTCCTCTACAAAGGCGGAAGAGCCATACCTCAAGAGATAACCAAAGGATTACGCAGCGATGCCATGGTGCAGGTGTTGAACGGACTATCCGTAGGCGACACCGTAATAACCAGCGGTACAATGCAACTTCGTACCGGTATGAAGGTTGAACTCAGATAAGCCGCCGGTAAGATGAATATTTCAGAATTCAGTATAAAGCGACCGGTACTCACCACAGTAACGGTGCTCATCATAATATTGTTCGGCGTGGTAGGGTACACCAGCCTTGGCGTACGCGAATACCCATCGGTTGACAACCCAATCATATCGGTTATGGCATCTTATCCGGGCGCCAACGCCGAGGTCATCGAAAATCAGATAACCGAACCCCTTGAGCAGCAGATCAACGGTATTCCGGGAATCCGTTCGCTCTCATCGGTCAGTCAGTATGGCAGCAGCCGCATAACGGTAGAGTTTGAGCTGTCGGTCGATCTTGAGACCGCCGCCAACGACGTACGTGACAAAGTCTCGCGTGCACAGCGTATGCTGCCGCGCGACTGTGACCCGCCCACCGTCTCCAAAGCCGATGCCGATGCCACACCTATTCTCATGGTAGCTCTCAACAGCGACAAACGCACCCTGCTTGAACTCAGCGAACTGGCCGATCTGGTCGTAAAGGAACAGCTTCAGACCATTCAGGACGTAAGCTCAGTCATGATTTGGGGAGAAAAACGTTACTGTATGCGCTTGTGGCTCGATCCCGTCAAAATGTCCGGCTACAGCATCACCCCGATGGATGTTAAGAGCGCCCTTGACCGGGAAAACGTAGAACTTCCCTCAGGTACGATAGAGGGTAATACAACCGAACTTGAAATACGCACGCTGGGCCAGATGCATACCACCGAAGAGTTTAACAATCTGGTGATCAGGAACGATGGTGTTAAGGTGATCCGTTTCAGCGATATCGGTCATGCCGAACTCAGTCCGCGCGACATAAAGAGTTACATGAAGATGAACGGCATACCCATGGTGGGTGTAGTGGTAACTCCGCAACCCGGCGCCAACCACATAAACATTGCAAATGCCGTTTATGACCGTATGGAACTTATGAAAAAGGACCTGCCCGAAGATGTGCAATACGAGTACGGATTTGATAACACAAGGTTCATACGGGCAAGTATAAACGAGGTTAAGGTCACCCTGTATAAGGCATTTATCCTGGTCATACTGATAATCTTCCTCTTCCTGCGCGACTGGCGTGTAACACTGATCCCCTGCCTTGTGATTCCGGTCTCCATCATAGGCTCGTTCTTCGTGATGTATATGCTCGGATTCAGTCTGAACGTCCTCTCCATGCTTGCCGTAGTACTATCGGTGGGTCT
>DDLZ01000019.1:16504-18525 GCA_002340405.1 Bacteroidales bacterium UBA2559 | reverse complement strand
CCTTGATACTCCACATCGCCGATTTTCATCTCCAGCCCAAGTTCCTTGGCTATCTGACGGGAACGTATCATTGTATCATGTTCACGCGCTTTGGCCTCCTGATATTTCTCCATATCCACTTCACGCGCCTTGCGGTAAATGCGTTTTATCTCTATGTCGGGACGCAGATTGGCCTTCTTCATCTGAAGCGTTACCAATCGGCCCGTCAATGTCACCGTACCTATGTCGTGTCCGGGGTTGGATTCCACGGCGACAATATCGTCCTTTTCAAGTTCAAGGTTGTTGGAGTTGATAAAAAAACCTTTGCGGGTGTTCTTAAACTGAACCTCGACATATTTATCTTCATTTTCCGAACCGGGAACTCCGGAGAGATAGTCAAAGGAGTGGAGCTGTCCCATGCTTCGGCTGAAACCTTTGTGACAGAGGTTCCCGCTCCCGTTATTTAATGTATAATCATAATCCATAATTATTGTTTCATTAGCATGATGGTCTTGAGAGAAAGGTCAAAAAAGACCATCTTGGAGTTTACGTTCTGTTCTATATCTCTTTGTGCATCGGAAAGCGTTTCCATCAGTCCGATAATATTGTTCTCATTTACGAAAGGCGCAAATTTTACGGAAAACTGCCGTTCACTCTCGGTCATATAATTTAATTCGGGCCGTCCGAAGTTGCTTATGAAATTTTCGCGTATCATGCGCTGACAGTATTGCAGAAACCTTTTCTGCCATTCGCGGCCATTTGAAGCTATCGTTTCGGACCACTCTTTCAAATCTTTGAGCCTGCGGGCGTATGTCAGCCGCATGAACTGTATAAAATAGTTTAGAAACTCCTCGCTTTCAGTATTGATTCTTAATGTATCAATGGCTTTGAGCCAGCTTCCTGCACTGAGGTGGGCTATTTTCTGAGCTGTTTCGGGATCCAGCAGGTAGCCGGGACCCGTGAGCTTTTCCATGATCTCTTTTTGCGGCAGGCGTTTGAATTCGATGCGCTGTGTACGGCTGACAATTGTTTCAAGCAAAAGTTCCGGAGAATCGGTGGTGAGAATGAATACTGTGCCTGCCGGAGGCTCCTCAAGCAGTTTCAGAAGCGAATTGGCACATTCGACCTTCATCTTTTCGGCATGCCATATTATAACTATCTTGTAGCCGCCTTCAACTGATTTCAGGGAGAGCTTTTCATTGATCGACTCACTCTCGGTTACGAAAATACGTGCCTGTTTGTTTTCGGCATCAATGGCGGAGAGCCACTCCTCGAATCCGAAGTAATGGTTCTCCAGCACAATTTCGCGCCATGGGGATATTTCATCGTCCGATATGGTTGAACGTCCGGCCGATTTGCTCTTGTTAATGACCGGATAGACAAAATGCAGGTCAGGGTGTACCAGCTTATCCATCTTGACGCATGAGGGACAATGGCCGCATGAATCGGCGCCATTGCCTCTGTCGCGGCACAGCATATAGCGGGCAAATGCTATTGCCGTCTGCAGCTTGCCGACGCCCTCAGGACCGGTGAACAGCATGGCGTGCGGTACAGTACCGTTTTGGGCGTACTGTACTAGACGTTCTATTGTCTCCTGTTGTGCTATAATGTCCTTGAAATACATTTTTAAATCACTATGTGACGGCTGTCTGCTCAAACTCCGGCCGTCATTGGGTCTTAGTTGTGCAGCAGCAGGGCTCTAACTGTTTGAAAAAGTCGTTTCCCTTGTCATCGACCAGAATGAATGCGGGGAAGTTCTCAACCTCTATTTTCCATATGGCCTCCATGCCGAGTTCAGGGTACTCCACGCACTCGATTGACTTGATGTTGTTCTGAGCCAGGATGGCAGCCGGGCCTCCGATTGAACCGAGGTAGAAACCGCCATACTTTTTGCAGGCATTGGTGACATCAACCGAGCGGTTACCCTTGGCTATCATTATCAGCGAGCCGCCGTTTTTCTGGAACTCATCCACGTAGGGGTCCATGCGTCCGGCTGTGGTGGGACCCATTGAGCCGCATGCCATACCGGGAGGTGTCTTGGC
>DDLZ01000019.1:14307-16312 GCA_002340405.1 Bacteroidales bacterium UBA2559 | reverse complement strand
GGTTTATCATCCATCTTCTCAATCCAGATACCCTCTTTATTGATCTTGGCCTTGATGTTGCGGTCGGCGCTGCAACTCACACCCATCCCTATGGGGCAGCTTGCGCCGTGGCGCGGCAGGCGGATCACGCGTACATCATGTGCCAGATACTTGCCGCCGAACTGTGCGCCAAGTCCAATTTTACAGGCCTCTTTCAGGAGCTGTTCCTCAAGCTCTATGTCACGAAATGCGCGGCCGGTCTCATCGCCGGTGGTGGGCAGGCTGTCATAGTAGTGTGTAGATGCCAGCTTGACGGTAAGCAGGTTTTTCTCGGCCGATGTGCCTCCTATCACAAATGCCAAATGGTAGGGAGGACAGGCAGCGGTACCCAGACTCTTCATTTTCTCCACCAGGAACGGGATAAGCGTGTCGGGGTTCTGAATGCGCGCCTTGGTCTCCTGATAGAGATAGGTCTTGTTGGCCGAGCCGCCCCCTTTGGTCACCATGAGGAAGCGGTACTCCATACCTTCGGCAGCCTCAATATCTATCTGGGCAGGCAGATTGCATTTGGTATTCACCTCGTTGTACATATCGAGCGGAGCATTCTGGCTGTAGCGCAGGTTCTCTTCGGTGTAAGTCTTATATACAGCCTCCGATAATGCCTCTTCGTCGCTGCAGCCTGTCCAAACCTGCTGGCCCTTCTCACCGTGTATTATGGCTGTGCCGGTGTCCTGGCAGAGAGGCAGCTTGCCTTTGGCCGATATCTCGGCATTACGCAGGAATGTCAGAGCCACATATTTATCGTTGTTGCTTGCCTCGGGGTCATGCAGAATCTTGGCTACCTGTTCGTTATGCGAGCGGCGTAGCAGAAAGTTCACGTCCCGCAGAGCGGCATTGGCCATACGTACCAGGCCCTCTCTCTCAACTTTGAGGATAGGTATGCCCTCAAAACTGCCTACACTCACATAATCTTTGGTGAGCAGATAGTATTCCGTTTCATCTTTACCCATCTGGAACATGGGTGCATATTTGAATTTATCCATTGCTATATGTTTTGATTATATTGATTATCTATGTCGGGATAGAGGAAATCGTTGTAGGGGTATTTCTGTACATGAAGCTGTCTGACCCTTTCATACAACACTCTCTTCAGATTTTCCAATCCGGTCCTGTTTAAAGCCGAAATAAAGAGACACTCGCCCTTCAACTGTCCCATCCAGGTACTCTGCAACTCCTCCATTGTCACATTTTCGCGGGTGGCGGGCGTCAGGTCATCGGCCTCTTTCTCTACCCAGGTGTAGGCATCAATCTTATTGAAGAGCACTATTCTGGGTTTGTCGCCCACTCCAAGGTCGGCAAGGGTGTTGTTAACCACATCCATCTGATCTTCAAAGTCGATGTGCGATATGTCAACCACATGTATGAGCAGATCGGCCTCGCGCACCTCGTCCAGCGTTGATTTGAATGACTCGACAAGGTCGGTGGGCAGTTTGCGTATAAAACCTACCGTGTCCGAAAGCAGGAACGGCAGATTGTCGATAACCACCTTGCGCACCGTGGTGTCAAGCGTGGCGAAGAGTTTGTTTTCGGCAAACACATCGCTCTTGGAGAGCAGATTCATAATGGTGGACTTACCCACGTTGGTGTAACCTACCAGCGCCACGCGGATCAGGCGGCCACGGTTTTTGCGCATAGTCGATTTTTGACGGTCTATGTTGGCCAGTTGCCCTTTGAGCCAGCTTATGCGCTTGGTAATGATACGGCGGTCCATCTCCAACTGGGTCTCACCCGGGCCGCGCAGTCCTACCGTACCTTTTCCGCCTCCGGCTCCCGAACCGCCGGCCTGACGCTCCAGATGGGTCCACATACGCTGCAAGCGGGGCAACAGATAACGGTACTGAGCCATCTCCACTTGAGTTTTGGCGTGAGCCGTTTGGGCACGCATGGCAAAAATATCCAGTATGAGCGAGGTGCGGTCAAGCGCCCTTATACCTAGGGCGTTCTCAATGGCCGCCATCTGCTTGGC
>DDLZ01000019.1:13150-14140 GCA_002340405.1 Bacteroidales bacterium UBA2559 | reverse complement strand
CGTTCATCCTGCTCCTGAGTTATGATCCCTACCAATATGGCGGTTTCGACCTTCGTATCCGATATTATCTCAAACTGTTCACTCATTTTTTCTCTTCTCTTTCTTCTCTTTCCTCTCTGTCTCCTTTTTGCGGCTCTTTGCGATTCTTACCCGATGTACCGCCCAGCACAATCACTATTTCGCCTTTCGGTTCGCGTTCTCTGAAATGTGACAACACCTCGGTAAGGGTGCCGCGCACAGACTCCTCGTGTATCTTGGATATTTCACGGCATACGCAGACCGGTCTGTCCGGACCAAATATCTCCGTGAACTGCTCCAAAGTCTTAACCAGTCGGTAGGGCGACTCATAGAACACCATGGTACGCTGTTCATCACGCAGCGAGGCAAGACGCGTTTGGCGACCTTTCTTTTGCGGCAGGAAACCCTCAAAAACAAATCTGTCACACGGCAGCCCCGAGTTGATCAGCGCAGGCACAAAGGCGGTAGGGCCGGGCAGACACTCCACCTCAACTCCCCTCTGCAGACATTCGCGCACTAGCATAAATCCCGGATCCGATATGCCCGGTGTACCGGCATCGCTTATAAGCGCTACCGAGTGGCCTGCATTGATAGAGTCAGCAACAGATTTTGATGTCCCGTGCTCGTTAAACTTATGATGCGACTTGAGAGGCTTATGTATATCATAATGCTTAAGCAGTATATTGCTGGTCCTGGTATCTTCGGCCAGAATAAAGTCCACCTCCCGAAGGAGTCTGAGTGCCCTCAGGGTGATATCTTCAAGATTCCCCACGGGTGTAGGGATCAGATAGAGCTTACCTGCCATTCTTGCGCATAAAATTTTATTATTACAAAAATAGGGAAAATCCCTGTAAAAGACCGCTTTTTTGTCATTATATTGTCCCGATGGATCTGTTGTCTGAAATGGCAGGTCAGGTCTTATATTCGGGCTTCTTTTTTGGATAATGGGAAGTCAATATATGATGTGATCCC
>DDLZ01000019.1:11153-13079 GCA_002340405.1 Bacteroidales bacterium UBA2559 | reverse complement strand
CTTAAAGCCAACCTCACCCTGATTGGGCTGCTGCATTACAACGTAGATGACATGAGTGTCGGTCTTTGTTGTTCTGGGCTGATTGGACACACCCTTATCATCGGTAGCCTGGAAGAACTGGTCATACAGTTGAGGAACATTCTTACCACTATTGATCAGTCCGTTAAACACAGTCTTGTCGTTGTCCTGCCAGCTCCAGCGGACAAGGTCCGGGAAACGGCAACCCTCAAGGAACATTTCGAACCTCTTTTCAGTCTTGACGGCATCAAGTGTCAACGTACCGCTTACAGTCTGTGAGCCGGCGCGGTTTTGAATGGCATTCAAATATTGAAGTCCATCGTTGTCATTTGTGCGTGCGCAAGCCTCGGCATAAAGCAGATAGGCTTCGGCAAGACGTGCCACCAAAGAGTTGAGAGTATGCGGATTGTCAGCGTATTCATCGGCATCGGCCAATCTCTTGTACATGAGATATTCGCTCTGTCCGTACAGATATGACTTGATACCGCGATCAGCGGATTTTTTCTTTTCATCGAGAGTCATATCTCCATCGGTTGTATAGGCCATTTCATAAAGGATCTCGGGATCAAACTTTTTGATCCATGCCTGACGACGTGCTGAGCCGTAACCGTCATTGGCTACAAAAGCATCGGCAAAATCCTGACGTACGCCAAGACCGCCCCAGCCTCCCTGTACAGAGGCAGGTTTGCCGGCCATGTGGTCGGTGCGCCATCCCCAGATATCCATATGCATCCATATGGTCTTCTGCATTTTGCCGCCCCACGTACTAATTGCAGGGTTGTTGCAGACATTTGCTGCAAAGATTATCTCCTCATTGCCTTCGCCTGACAGATGGAATGTCTCACGAATTCTGGCAGTCGGAACAAGTTCGTACTTTGATGAAGAGACCAGAGGCTTCAGTGCAGCTTTTGCACCTGCCCAGTCACCTGCAGAAATCAAAGCCTTACCTGCAACGTACTGTGCAAATCCTTTAGTGATATAGGTTGTACCCTTGGTGTCGTTTTTGCTTGCACGTTCTCTAAGGTCGCCCATTACGGCAAGAGCTTCGTCGGCACACCACTTGAGCAGTTCAAGGTGTGATGCATGATCGTTGTTGCCGTAGTTTGTCGGTTTTGCACTGCCTTCAAGAACCTGGTCAACCAGGGGCGGGCAGCGCCAGCCGATAGCCAGCATCATGTGAGCCCATGCGCGCATTACGCGGGCCTCGGCCACACATCTCTTCTGAACAGCCGATGTTCCATCTTTAAAGTTGTCAATAACCAGATTGGCTCCGTAAATCATCTGATAGAAGCCCTTATACATACTTGTTACCAGCTGAGTATTGGCATCGAAACGGAATTCGTTTATCTGACCGGCAAAATCGTTGTCACCGTAGAACTCACCTGCAGCATAGACATCGTCGCCGGGAAGATTGAACAGTGCAATATAGGGGCAGATGATGTTTTCACCTTGAGGGCGGGCTATATTCTGTGCGAATATATCATAAGCGGCAGCCAAGGCGCTTTCGGCATCATCATCGGTCTGATAGAAATCCTCATACGTTATGACACCTTTTTGCGGTATGTCAAGTTTGTCCTCGCAGGCCGATACAAATAGTACGGCTGCGCACATTAGCGGAATATAAAATTTTTTCATATTGATATATCTTTCTTTTTAGAATGTAACATTAACACCGAACACAGCCTTCTTTGATGTCGGATAGGTTCCAAGGTCAATACCAAGTTGCTGTGCGCTTGTGGTTGTTGCAGTCTCAGGATCAAGTCCCGGATACTTAGTGATAGTGATGAAGTCATCAAATGACACATACACTCTCATGTTGCTTATGGAGACTTTCCTCAGCATTGCCTTAGGCAGAGTATATCCAAGTTGAATTTGCTTGAACTTGAAGAAGTTACCCTTGAATACGTT
>DDLZ01000019.1:0-11123 GCA_002340405.1 Bacteroidales bacterium UBA2559 | reverse complement strand
CCGGTTCCAAACAATGTAAAGTCAAAGTCTTTGTAATCAAGTGATACGGTCAAACCGTAAGTGAGCTTAGGCATACCCTGACCTATGTTGGTGCGGTCCTCTTCACTTATGATTCCGTCTCCGTTGAAATCGTGGAGTACAGGATCGCCGGCATTGTAAAGTACAATCTTGTTTCCGCCTCCGTCAAGGGCGAATGATCCGTCTGCATTCTTCTTGTATTCGGTCTCCTGAGCTATTCTGTCCATCTTGTAGCCGTACATATACCATATGGGGTTGCCTACCCCAAAGGCGGTACGGATCTGTGATACATAATAACCTCCGGAGAGAATACGTGAAATTGTCGGGTCAAGATAAGTTACTTCGTTCTTTAAGGTTGAGAAGTTGGTGTTGACCGAATAGCCGAGATCGCCGACTCTGTCTCTCCATCCAAGTTCTACCTCAAATCCCTTGTTGAGTATATCTCCACCGTTTACGGTTGTACTTGCTACACCTATTTCAGGAACGGGGTTAATGCTTACCAACAGGTCCTTAGTGAGCTTTTTGTACCAGTCAACACTTACTGAGAGACGGTCGCCGAGGAAGCGTGCGTCAAGACCTATGTCAATCTGGTCAGATGTCTCCCACTTAAGACTTGGGTTGGCNNTTCAGAACGTTTACGTTACCGTTACGTCCCCACGATGCGCGCAGCTTCAGGGATGACAGAGCCTCGCGGCTGATGTTATCCTTTATGAAACTCTCGTTGCTGATTGTCCATGCAGCCGAGAACGATGGGAAATAACCCCAGCGGTTCTGTGCTGAGAGCTTCGAGGAGTCGAACGCATCGGCACGGAAGTTGGCCTGAACGTTGTAACGGTTGTCATACGAATAGACCAGACGTCCAAAGTAGGCAAGGCTGGTTGAAATTCCGGGAGCGTTTCCGAAACTCTTGTTGGCCGATGTGGTTACAAAGCTGAGGAAACGGAAGTTCTCGGCATAGTCAGGAAGAATGCTATTTCCGGTTGCCGAACCGTTTACGTTGTCGCTCCTGTTCTCAATGAATGACATACCGGCCATAGCGCTAACAGTATTTCTTCCGATAGTCTTGTTATAGTTGAAGAAATTTTCCCACTGGTAGTACAGACCTGTATTGGCCGAAGCTGAAAGAGAATACTCGATTGCTTTAGACATCGGGTTTGCATAGAAAGGATCTGAGTAGTTGTGGTTGTTGCTGAAAGAGATCCTGTAGCCAAGACGTGAAGTGAAAATCAGGTCTTTAATTGGATTGAAATCCAGGAAAGCCGTTCCGCGTACCGAAACACCGCTCTGCGTCTGTCTGTTACGGGCCAGCTGGATGAAAGGCGAACCGTGGTCATTGTCAACATACTTTGATACTGCATAATAACGGCCGTCTTCAGCTTTCATGATAAGTTCTGATCCATCCAATCCATTTGCTTTCAAATCTGCAAACTCAGCGTTCAGATTATTATAAGTATCGGTCATGCCCTGGGTAAATTCCGACTTATCTTTAAAATAGATCGGGGTCAACGGGTCATTCTGTATGGCAGCCATAAGAACGGAACTGGTCTCGGACATGTGCGATACAGACTTGGTCTCCCATCTCTCAATGGAGTTATTGGTTCCTATTGACAACCAATTTTTAATTTTGTAGTCAGCATTGATCTGTGCAGAAATACGCTTGTAAACGTCCTTGTCTCCAACAATAATACCATTGTTGTTCAGGTAGTTGAGTGACATGAAAAAGCGACCCTGCTGATTACCGCCCTGGAATGTGAGAGAGTGCTGCTTAACATAGCTCGGCTCAAACAGCTCACTTGCCCAGTCGGTGTCGATCTTGCCGTCATCGCCATTGTTTGCAAGTTCGGAATCAATGTCATATCCCTGCATCTTTTTGAATTCGATAAACTGCTCACGATTCATGACGCCGGGCTTTTTGGCAAGAGACTGGTGTGTCAGCTTGAAATCATAGGTAATGTTTCCCATACCTTTGTCAGAGCCCCTCTTTGTGGTGATCAGAACAACACCGTTACCGGCTCTTGCACCATAAATGGCAGCCGATGCGGCATCTTTCAGGATTTCCATTGATTCAATCATCGAAGGATCCAGATACTGGATGTTGTCAACCTGCAGACCGTCAACGATCAAGAGCGGACCTATGTTACCCGAGTTGGATGAGTAACCGCGGACACGGATCTGTGAGCCCTGGCCCGGAGCACCCGAGTAGTTAAGAACCTGGATACCGGATACCTTACCCTGGATAGCCGCCGCAGCATTGGTAACTGAGCGGTCTTTCAGGTCTGTGGCCCTAATTGATGCTACTGCACCTGACAGGTCACTTTTTCTCTGGGTACCGTAACCGATTACCACAACCTCGTCAATCAGTTCGGCATCCTCCGATAGTGTGACGTTGATAGTGGTCCGTCCGTTAACTGCCTCATCTCTGGATTGATAGCCCATGAACGAGAACTGCAGAGTTGAGTTTGACGCAACTGTTAGGGTGTAATTACCATCCAAATCAGTTACAGTGCCATTGCTTGTGCCGAGTTCAAGGATGTTGACCAGCATAAGAGGTTCACCTGCGTCATCCTTAACCTGTCCCTTGACAGTTACGTTCTGTGCGAACGCACATACAGGCAAAACTGCTAAAAGCAGGATTCCTGTTAGTTTCTTCATTAGATTCATAGAAATTAAGGAATTTGTTAATAAAATTAGGTTAATAAAAATTTGTTAATAAATTTAGTTAATATAATTCAATAAAAAAATAAACAACTCTCAACTTTAAGTTAAGATGCACAAATTTCTGTAAGTTTCTGACTTTTTTTATCGCGACGTCAAAATAACTTCCGACAATATTGGAATAATTTCGACTATCGGTCGATTTGAATGTATTTACAAAATATCAATACTTCGTAAGAAGACATCAAAAGATATCATCTTTTACATTCACCTGCAAACATAAACTATTTTTTTATGATTGGAAACTTTTTTTGATGTTTTTTTTGTTTCGCACTTCAAGGATTCCCTTAATGACGGGACTGCAAGCCTTATTTTGTTTTTTTTATTCTACTATTATTCTTTTTTTGGCATCGGATATCGGGCGCATATCGGTTCTGCTTTAATATTAGGTAGATGTATCACAAATTAAAGACAGTTTTTGTTCGATTGTAAAAAAATATGTACTAACTTGCGGAGCTTCAATCAATAAGAGAAAAAAAAGAATATCATGGAGACGGTTCCCTATTATATAAGGTGTAATATTACCGCACTATTTTGTTCTGTTGTCATTGTGCTGCTAAGCTCTCTTTTATTTGCTTGTAAAGAGAGAGATGGTATTGGGGAACAGTGAATATGAAAGAGGTCTTAACATAAAATTGAATATGATGAGCCAGAAGTATGTAAGATGCGTGTGGTTGATCTCATTGATACTGTTATCGGTATCATGCGTGAAAAAGGACAGGAAGATGTCCTGTATGCTGAGTGATAATCTGTGCAGACATATAAATGTAGATCTTAAATCAGATGATTACATAGATCTTGATAGTATTATGGAGCTTGTCGGCTTTATCAAACTCGAATCCAACCAGAACTGCTTTATAGGAAAAGTTGAGAAATTGATAATTACGGATAATGAGGTTATCATAGCCGATAAGTCTATTGCAAGAGCTGTTTATGTTTTCAACTTAGACGGCACTTTCAGAACAAAAATATCTCAACAAGGCCGTGGGCCGCAAGAATACCTGGAGATATCGGATGTTTTTATGATGAACGACAATTCGGAGATATCTGTTTTAGATAATGAGAATAACAGAATTGTATCATTTGATTGTTACGGCAAGTTTTTGTACTCAATAAAAAACCTTCCCTGGTATCATGCCGTAGAATCGATAGACACATGTACGTTAATAGGTTTTGATTTATCCAACACCAAAAAACTTAACAGGTCTTTTGTAGTTCAGGATTTATATGGTAGAGTAAATTACACGTTTGGAAATAATAGTTATTCAGACGGCTTTTCCTATAGCCGTAAAATCAATCTCTACAGGTTTTATGACGGAATATACGGTTCGGTTAATTTTGAAAACACCATATACAGATTCACAAAAGATTCTGTATATGCGAGTTACAAGATTAACACAACACCTCCTATTATAGATGGCAGCGATTTCAAAACCGATGAATCATTTAAAGACAAGACGAAAAAAAGCGGTCATTTTAACGGTGAGTTTCTAAACATGAAACAATATGTATTGTTTGAAATCATGAACTTAAATTTTGGTCATTCTATTTACGTTTACGATAAGATGTCCGATACGACAATAAAAATCAGGAATGTTTCAAATAATCCCATAATGTCATTATGGTCGTTTCCGTTAGCATGTACAGGTGATAACAAATGCTGCTCTGTTATTATGGCTTCGAATGCATGCGGAAGCAAAGGGGCTCTTTATGAACAGTTTGGATCAAGTCAGACTCTCGATTTGTTCTACTCGGAATTGACATCCGATTCAAACCCTATTATTCTGATAACGAAAATTGTCAATAAAGATTTTTAATTATTCAATACTGAGAACATGAAGAAAGTACACTGTTTATTTGTTGCCATTATTGCTATAATGACACTTGATTGCTGCAAGGAATCCCGCAACAAAAATTCGTTACTAATAGATGATGAGAAATATTCATCAGTGTTATTAGAAGATTTTGCGGATAGTATTAGAGTTGTCAGAATATATTCTTCTGAACCAATGAAAGAACTTGAAAACGGAATAACATATTATGATAAGAACTTCTTGTTTTTAGGTTCTGATGACGATAAGACCATATATTGTTTGAGAAATGATTCTGTGATTTCAAAATTAAATGCTGTTGGCAGAGGTCCCGGTGAATATATTACATTAACACAGATTTGTTATTCAGCTATGGATAGTCTATTATATGGTTATGAATCAGGGAAACTGGCTATTATGTGTTATCGTGTGCCGTCTTTTGAGTTTGTTAAAAGCATAAAAGTGAATACATCCATTACAGCGATGCGTTATGTGGGTGATAACACAATTTTGGCAGTAGGTCGTACACCATCAATGGATTCTGCAAGAATAAATGGTGTTTTTGAAATATCTACTGTTACAAATGAGATAAATAAGATAATGCCATTAGAATATTTAAATGCCTATTTGTTCGGTAATTCCTCTTTTTTTCCACATGATGGTAAGCAATGTTTGATTGTACCCGGTTTTGATAATAGAGTGTATGAATACAGTGACCATAAATTAAGGGAACTCATCTCTTTCAATTATGGAAAGAGAAATTTATCGGGCGATTTATTTGAAACAGACGAATCTCAAACAGATAGTTATATGTCTATGATGGGTGCTTTACTCTCCGGGTTTTATAGTGTTGGAGGTCGGCAAGCAATAATGAGGGATTCAAACCTTATGTTTTGGCATATAGCTGAGTTCGAAGATAAAGAGTATACATTGGCCACAATATGCGATGGAATGACATATAAGAATTATCTCTTTACTATTCCGGGTATAAAAAAGGATATATTTCCAGATCTCGTTCAAAAGGATTGGTATGCTATTGTATTTGAAGGTTCAAAAGAGTCTATTCTCGATGACAATGAACCTTTGTCGCCTTTAGGCCGGGAGATAATTGAAGCTGTCGATAGCCAGACAGATGACAATCCTGTTTTGCTTTACTTCAAAATACCTTTATGAGAATCGGAGAAAAATTGAAATAAAATGGAATCACATAGTATTGTAATTGTAAGATTTGTTCTTTCTTTGCAAAGAAGTAACCAATTAATCTGTCAATAAAAACAGAATCATGCGCAATCTGATTTTTTGTATATCAATCGTTTTCCTTTTGTCGTGCAGTAATCCGACACATAATAAAAATTCTGTTGAAATCAGCAGCCATATTATAGATATTACATTAGATGAATGTGTGGATAGTTTTTATGTCCGAAGAATAATAAGTGATACTCCTTTATCGCAAATACACTATTTACAGATTGTGAATGACCGCCTTTTCCTTTGGGATAATGGCGGCATCATATACTATATGAAAGGTGATTCCATTGTTTCGAAACTGGAGGCAATCGGACGTGGACATGGAGAATATCAATATATATCTGCTTTTGCCTTTTCCGAACCCGATAGCGCTCTTTTTGTACACTCCGGCAGTAACTCTAAAATTCTAAAGTATAGTGTTCCCTCTTTTGATTTCGTATCTTCAATTAACTGTGAATTAGGCATTAGGGCAATGAGAGTCTATGATGGAAAAATAATTGCCTTTTGTTCTACTCCAGGCGTAAATTCTTCAAGGCACAACGGATTATATGAAATCAATCCGGAGACGGGCGATAATAATCTTTTACTGCCGATGAATCAAATCAGCTCAAATTACATTGACAACACCTCGTTTTTTTATCACAATGAAGAGCTCTGTTTTCTGGTTCCCGACTATGATAACACCATATACAAATATAGCGAAGGGTTATTGACTAAGACAGACGAGTTTCACTATGGTAAATTGAATCTTGACAGAGAGTTTTTTGCCGTTGACGAAACGGACGCTTATAATTATTCGCAACTGTTAATGAAATTACTTGAAACAGAACATTGTCTGGGCGGCTATCTTACCATAATGCAGGATGAAGCTGATTATATGTTCTGGAGGGCCCTCGGAACACAAGACAGACAGATCTTATTAACGAAGGTCAGTGGGAAGGATTCCCGGTCATACAATATACTAATGCCGGGAATGAATGCTCTTGCTTTTCCAAACAATGTGAATGATGGATGGAATATTAAAGTTTGTGAAGGACCTGTTGTTTCGCTGACAGAGGATGAGAGTAAGCTCACACGGATTGGACGCGAAATAACAGACTCCCTTAGGCAGCAGTCTTATGATAATCCTGTCCTCTTGTACTATAAACTGAAGGAAACGCTATGAGGGTTGCCAAGAGACCTTTACAATAAAATAAAGCCTTATGAAATCACCGTTTTGCTATCTCTTTTCTGCATTTCTACTGATACTGTGTTACAGTTGCAGGCAGCAGTACAATCGGAAAATTGTTGAAGGTTATATGTCTTCGGAAACTCTGATAGATTCTAATGACACAACAGCTTATAAAATTATCCCATTAGAGAAGCGGGATGAAGTAGTCCTTGATCGTTGTGCAAAGATTATGATGAACGATTCCTTAATTTGTTTGTTGGATAACGGGGCCGGACGTTGTGTGTACATATATGGAACAGACGGCCGATTTATTAATAAGATATTCAAATTGTTCCTGTCAAATCTTCTCAACCGATGAAAGGGATCAGTAACTGTTTAAGTTTTGGAGGTTTTGATTTTTTTCTATCGACTGACGGCAGAACTATTTATTGCATGAAAGGTGATTCAGTTATTTCCATACTGGATAAAGGTGGCAGAGGCAGGGGCGAATATGCAGAAATCCGCACATTTGCCTACTCGCCGGAGGACAGCCTGTTGTATGTTGCCGGCCCTCATGGATTAATCATATACAAGGGGTTAAGTCATGAAGTGGTAAGCGTTATAGGAAACTTACCTGCTATATCGTCAATAAGGATTATTGAAGAAAATAAATTGTTGGCTGCCTGTTATATTCCGGATAATGCCATGGAAGAGCGAAATGGTTTTTTTATTATTGACACAAAAACAGGTGCTATTACAGATCCTATATTAACAATGAATGATTTGAGTAAAATGTTTCATACTGATTCTGATTTCTATCAGAGTGATGATTCCATTTATATTGCTGTGGGAGATAGAGCGATAAACAGTATTTACCTCTATAGTAAAGGTAAACTGATCAGAACATTGAAATTTAAGTATTCAAAGAAATTGCAAATCCCTAAAAGGGTTTTGGTTGATGATCCTGATAACATAAATGAACATTTAATATTTAACGAATATGTAAGAAACAACAATTTTTGTATAGGAGCTGCACTTCCTGTTATTAAAAATCAGGGCGAATATTATATGTTCTGGAATTCTCCCGAGGCGGATGATTATATTCTCAATATAATAAAAAAAGATCGGGTTAAAAGGCTCCATATCAAGATTCCCGGCATTGTTGGTTTTGTGGAACCTTACTGGGTTTCAAATGATTGTTATGTTACGTTGTTTCAGAATATGTTTAGAGAGACGAAGGCTGAGAGTAATGGCGAAGGTCTAAGCAATCTGGCAGAGACTATATTCCGTGAATATGATAACAACAATGATAATCCCGTCATCATGAAGTATAGAATCAAATGAGAAAAACATTTTTCAACGCAGGTCTGTTATTCTGCCTTGCCATGGTATGCAGTTGCAATAAATCAAGACCGGAGTATGCTGTTGATTTTGAGCATAACATTATCATGGGTGACACCCTCGATGTTCCATCGTGGAGCAGTCTGGTTGATTCGGTCTGCTATATCCCTCTAAAGACAGACGATAATGCCATTATGGATGAGGTGGAGCAGTTGGTCGTCAAAGACAATCTGATTTATGTTTTGGCAAACGGTGTCTATTGTTTTGACATGGAGGGCAACTGCAAGTTCAAGATTGCCAACAGGGGGCGTGCCAGGAATGAATACATAGAAGCAACCACATTTTCTGTTTCAGACGGTAATGTATATTTGTATGACCTCAGAAGATGTGATGTTAATTAAGGCAATTTTAGGAGGTGTCGGCAATGAACCGACAGAAGAGAAGTTCCGTAAGGCATATAACGTGACCAACTCTATAAAGAAAGATGACAATCCCATTGTTGCCAGATTCTGGCTTAAAAGACTGTGAGCAAATGGATAATCCAATGGATGCTGGTTACGCTTTGGATGTAAAAACGAAATATTACCAGGTTTAGTGAAATAATATCAAATAAATCAACCCCACAAAAAATGATTGTATGAAGCGTTTTATTCTTTTTGGTTGCTCGTTTATAGCACTTTTTATTGCATCCTGTTTGGGTTCTAAAAACAGCGAAGTATCTACAATCTCTCTTGCTCAAAAGGAAAATGCAAAAGCTCTGATGTTGGAAGAAGTACCGACAAATGATGTTCTGGAATTTGCAGAACGCTGTTTTGTGTTTGACAGTATTTTGGTTGTCCAGAACTACAGCAACAGTAATAAGCATTTGCTGGAGTTTGTTGATTTAAACACTATGAAGGTTAAAAGGAAGTGCATAATGCGAGGCAACGGTCCGAACGAATTTATTGATATTATAGCTAACAATTCAGGAAATAATCTTCTTATTGACGCTTATATGAATAATAAGTTTGCAAAGATTGATGTTGCGGAGTATTTGGATGATGAGGAAGCGAAGATAGACTATGTGGATTATTTTTTCGTTTGTCAGGGGTTGGATCTTCTGAATGAAAATCACTTTATAGTCGTTAACCCATATAGATTTATCAATAAAGAAATGAAAATAGAACAGGATGAACCCAGATTTCTTATACTTGAAGGCACAGATAATATAGAAAGAGATGGTTTAATTTCCGCTATGAATGTAAACAGAGGGGTAATAATGATTAACACCGATGCGCAACGGATATGCTACTATTCAAGAGATATTCCGGAAATAGAGATATATGACTTTAATTTTAACCTTCTCAAGACCGTTAAAGGGCCTGATAAGATGGTACCCGAATATTCTATTTCTAGACAATCTGTAAATTATCTGTCAGATATACCACAGTCTTATACTTATTCTTGTTTCGATGATTCTTATATGTATCTGGCATACGAGGGCAGAATATTAAACGCTCAGGAGATTATTATGAGCGGAGGAAAGATTGAAAATTCTGACACCTGGATTTTTAAACTCGATTGGAAGGGAAATGTCAAGGACAGTTATAAAGTGGATAAAGACAAGAAGGTAAAATCATTGTCAATTGCACAAGGTGGAGTATTGTATCTATGTTGTGAGGACTCCGGAGTAGTTAAGCTTTATAAGGCCCAAATGTAGTTGCGTAACTATTAACCAATTGTGTCTTTTTATGATGCTCTTTTTTAGTCTTTTGTAAGCCAATCTAATGCATTTATTTTTTTAATTCCATCGTATGTCCCCGTGTCGTAGTCCATCGTTATCAATATTTTTTCATGATGATCGGAAATATTATAAAATGGTGCTAACTCGCGTTCTAAGGCTGTTGTATTTTGTACTGTTTGTGCAACTTGTATATACTGGGTATAACCTTTGTTGTTGCGAACAACAAAATCTACTTCTAAATTTTTGGTTTTACCTATCCACACTTGGTTATTTCTTCGTTTTAGTTCGAGATAAATGATGTTTTCAAGCAAATGTCCTGCATCACTTGCCAATTCTTTTCCAAGTAATGCGTTGCGAAAACCTAAGTCCACCAAATAGTATTTTTCCTGCGTAGCCAAATGCTGCTTCCTTTTGATGTCGTAGCGGTTTACTTTATAAAACAAATAGGCTTCAACCAAAGTGTCAATATACTTCGATACTGTTTTGTTGTCTATTTTCTTTTTGTTAGCAGTTAAAACTTTGGCAATATTGCCGGCTGAAACAGTTGAGCCAACGGAATCGATTAAGAAATTTACAACCTCTTGATAGGATTCTTCGGCATAGATAGTATAACGTCTAGAAATATCATTGTTGTAAATGTTTTTAAAAACCATTTGCAAATATTCATTCGCAAAATGGCTTCCTTCTGCCGATAGACTTACAGCTTCGGGAAAACCTCCTACACTTACATACTCTGCAAAAGCTCGGTCAAGGTTGGTGTATTTACCGGTAAATTCTAAATATTCGGAAAAAGAAAAAGGAAGTATGTTTATTTCATAAGCTCTTCCNNTAATAAAAATGCGTTTGAACCAGTAACATACAAATCAATATTCGGGTGAACATACAAACCTTCTAACAGCTTCTCAAATTCAGGAACATTTTGTACCTCATCTATAAACACATAATTCGTTGTGTTTAGTTTGAGATGCTTTATGATGTAATCGTAGATTTCCTTCCAATTTTTTTCTGCTAAAAATCTATAATCCGGCATATCCATATTGATTGCCAAAATGGGAATCTCGTTGTTGTCTTTACGCAACAAATCTTGAAATTGCATCATTAAGGTTGATTTTCCCCA
>DDLZ01000032.1:9871-12287 GCA_002340405.1 Bacteroidales bacterium UBA2559 | reverse complement strand
TCAGTCTGATGCTTTACGTGAACTCCGCTTTAATAATTTTCCGCTTTATTTATGCTTTGCGTGAGCTGTTCTTATTTTTTACACTTTACTTCCACTTTATTTGCGCTTTCGTGTATTTTGCTTTAATTCGGTGTTTTACATCTACTCTGCTTTACGGTACATTGTAGAGAAAATGAGCAGAGGATAGATTTATTTCTTCTTTTAATGTGGTTTTGAAACAAAAAAAATGATAATTTTGGACCTCAATATGACCGACGAAATAAAACACAACGGTACGGTAAGCGGAATTGACGGACAGATGGTTGATGTTACGATAATTCAGATGTCATCATGTGTAGGTTGTCAGGCTAAATCTCTATGCCGTCTGTCTGAAATGAAGGATAAGACAGTCAGTGTAGCTGTTGACAATCCCCGGGATTATACTGTCGGACAGCAGGTTGTGGTGGCAGGTTCGGTCAGTCAAGGTATGAAGGCTGTGGTTTTTGCATTCGGAATACCTGTTATTCTTCTTATGATTACCCTTGTGCTGACTTTATCGGTTACAGGCGACGAACGCATGACGTCGCTTTTTTCATTGGGTATGCTTGTACCTTATTATATAGTGTTGTTCCTTTTCCGCGACAGGCTGAAAAGGAATTTTAGTTTCAGAATCATTGGATAAATAGCGTTATATGTTGCCAATTCTGACAGCAATCCTTGTTTTGGGCGTGATAGGACTTATTCTAGGTATAGTCTTATACGTTGTGGCAAGGAAATTTGCAGTGGATACAGATCCTAGAGTGGAGCAGATTATTGAGATTCTGCCCGGTGCTAACTGTGGTGGCTGCGGCCTCCCCGGCTGTGCAGCCTTTGCCGAAGCTTGCGTGAAGCGGGATTCTATGGAAGGACTGAACTGTCCGGCAAGTTCGAGTGAAGTGATGCAGCAGATTGCGGCCATAACAGGCCGTGCGGTACAGGAGTTAACTCCTAAGGTTGCTGTAGTCAGGTGTAACGGTTCGTGTGAAAACCGCCCGCGGGTCAATAATTATGACGGAGCTTCAAGGTGTGTAATTGTGGCTATGCAGACAGGAGGAGAAACGGGTTGTTTCTACGGCTGTTTGGGATGCGGAGACTGCGTAACGGTCTGTAAGTTCGATGCCATTCACATGAATCCCGAGACGGGACTTCCCGAGGTTGATCAGGAGAAGTGCACGGCCTGCGGAGTATGCGTCAAGGCCTGTCCCCGCGGAATTATCGAACTGCGCAACAAAAACAAACTGGATCGCAGGATCTATGTCAGTTGCGTCAACAAGGATAAGGGACCGGTGGCAAAGAAGGCCTGCGCTGTAGCTTGCATAGGTTGCGGAAAGTGTGTCAAAGTCTGTTCGTTCGATGCCATCACGCTTGAAAACAATCTGGCTTACATAGACTTCGAGAAGTGTCGTCTGTGCCGAAAGTGTATTGATGAATGTCCGCAAAATTCTATTTGGGCGGTGAATTTTCCACCGAAAAGAGTTGTGACACCGGCTGCTGAAACGACACTTGAGCCGGTAAAAGAATCGGTTGAACAAGATAAACAAGACAATTGACAAGACATGCTGAAAACATTTAAAATCGGTGGTGTACACCCCGAACCGAATAAAATATCCGCAGGGAAGAAAATTGTGACTGCGGCACTGCCAAAACAGGCGGTGTTCCCGCTTTCCCAGCATATCGGCGCTCCGGCAGTACCGTGTGTACAGAGAGGTGACACTGTCCTTGTGGGAACCCGTATTGCCGATCCTGTCGGTTTTGTTTCGGCCGCCATCCACTCATCGGTTTCAGGTAAAGTAGCCAAAATTGATACTGTGGTTGATACGAGCGGTTTTCGTAAACCGGCTATTTTTATTGATGTAGAGGGAGATAAATGGGAGAGCGATATAGACCGTTCCGATACTCTGATACTTCAGTGCACAATCTCTCAGCAGGAGATATTTGACCGCATAAAAAATGCGGGTATAGTGGGGCTGGGAGGAGCCTGTTTCCCAACACATGTAAAACTGATGCCTCCCAAGGACTGTAAGATAGACACGCTTATAATCAATGCTGCCGAGTGTGAGCCTTTTCTTACTGCCGACCATAGGTTGATGCTCGAATACCCTGACCAGATAATAGTGGGAATAAGGATCATGCTTAAGGCATTGGGTATAGAGTATGCCGTCATAGGTATTGAGGAGAACAAACCCGATGCCATAGCGCTTATGAGAGCCAAGACCTCAATGGTAAGCGGTATGGAGGTGGTGCCTCTTAAGATGAAATATCCGCAGGGCGGTGAGAAGCAGCTCATAGAAGCCGTGACCGGTCGCAGGGTCCCGCCTCCGCCGGCACTTCCCGTCAGTGTGGGGTGCGTGGTGCAGAATATTGGGACCGTATTTGCCGTATATGAAGCTGTACAGAA
>DDLZ01000032.1:2537-9782 GCA_002340405.1 Bacteroidales bacterium UBA2559 | reverse complement strand
TGCTGGGAACCGACGTTCCTGTCGTGAAGGGAACATCGGGAATACTTATGATACCCGAGAGTGATGCGGTACGCCATAAGGAGCGCACCTGTATTCGCTGCGGAAAATGTATAACGGCGTGTCCTATGGGATTGGAGCCATATCTGCTTGCCGTAGCATCGGAAATGGAGGAGTGGGAGCGTGCCGAGGAGAATTGGATAATGAGCTGCATTGAATGCGGCTGTTGTCAGAGCACATGCCCGTCGCGCAGACCGTTGCTTGACTGGGTGCGTCTTGCAAAGAATAGGGTAAATGATATGATCCGTGCCCGTAACACAAAGATATAATAAGGAATAATGGCTGAAAAACTGTACATATCGACATCGCCGCACATTCATAGCGGTGACACGATTGAAAGAAATATGCGTTGGGTGATTATTGCACTCATGCCGGCGCTTGTCGCTTCTTTCATCGTTTTCGGACTGGGGGCGTTAATTGTTACTGCAACATCGGTAGCTTTCTGTCTTCTGTTTGAGTGGTTAATTGCAAAATTTCTGCTCAAGATCAAGGATACTACGATAAGTGACGGGTCGGCTGTAATAACCGGTATCCTGTTGGCATTTAATTTGCCGTCCAATATTCCTATCTACATGATAGCTATGGGCGCTCTTATTGCAATAGGAGTGGGCAAGATGGCTTTCGGCGGATTGGGTAAAAACCCGTTCAATCCGGCACTTGTAGGTCGTGTGTTCCTGCTTATATCATTTCCTGCCGCCATGACTTCATGGCCTGTACCGCATCAGTTTATGGCATATACCGATGCCGTTACGGGCGCTACACCACTGAGTCTGATGAGCTTGATTGCGGGAGGTGATGCCTCTGTCGCAGCACAGTTGCCGGGACTTTCCAGCCTGTTCCTTGGAACTACAGGCGGCTGTCTGGGTGAGGTGAGTGTGCTGGCACTGCTATTGGGACTGGTTATTCTGCTATGGCGGAAGGTGATTACCTGGCACATACCCATATCAATATTGGCTACTGTGGCAGTCCTTACCGGAATAATGTGGTTTGTCAATCCTGTGCTATATGTGAATCCCTTATACCATCTCTGTACAGGCGGACTTATGCTGGGTGCCATTTTCATGGCTACGGATTACGTTACATCGCCTATGACAACTAAGGGTATGGTGTGGTACGGTATTGGAATAGGTTTCTTGACAGTATTAATCAGATATTTCGGTTCGTATCCGGAGGGTATGTCATTTGCCATTCTGATCATGAACGGTGTTACTCCGCTTATCAATAACTGGTGCAAACCAAAACGTTTCGGGAAGATTGCAAAATGAAAAAGGTAGAATCTAATTTGCTTAATATGGCCCTGGTGATGACTGTCATCGCGATAGTTGCCGGTGGGTTGCTGGCCTGGGTTAACAATGTGACCAGCGGTCCCATTGAGCAGATAAACAAACAGGTCATTGAGAACGGTATTAAGAGTGTCATTCTCTCTGACAGCGACATGAAGTTCAGGGTTGAAAAGCCGTACGAGAAGGATGGATTCATATTTCATAGTGTATATGATATGAATGACAATCTGTTGGGTACCGCCGTAGAGTCAACTGACAAAAACGCCTTCGGAGGTGATTTAAAGGTTATGGTGGGCTTTAACCCCAAGGGTGAGATCCTGGGATATGAGGTGCTTGAACACAGCGAGACTCCCGGACTCGGCGCTTTGGCCGGTGAGTGGTTCCGTCAGGAGAGTTCAGAAATGAAACAGCAATCGGCCGTTGCCACTATCCTGCTGGGGGCTCCCGTAAAGCCGGGCAACCGCAACATTATAGGAATGAATCCGGGCGATGGCTACCTGACTGTCAGCAATGACGGCGGTCAGATTGATGCCATAACTGCTTCAACCATCACCTCAAGGGCATTCCTGAATGCAGTCAATTCGGCCTACAAGGCATTGTCCGACCATATCGGCATCGAAACCGAAAGCGATACCGGTGTCGAAGCTGATTCGGACAATGATACTGAAAATGGTGACGGCGTTGGTGCTGCCGACGTTGGAGACGGCGGTTTTAATGCTGGTGCCGGCAGTACAGGTGCTGAATCTATTAGCAATACATCACCAAGAAACTAAATCAAATAGTGATATAAGATGAATTACTTAAAGACAATAATAAACGGAATATTCAAGGAGAACCCTACATTTGTTCTTCTCCTTGGAATGTGTCCTACGCTGGCTACAACCACATCGGCCATAAACGGAATGGGTATGGGCGTGGCCACCATGTTTGTGCTGATATGTTCCAACGCATTCATATCGCTGCTCAAGGATCTTATCCCCGACGGAATACGGATACCGTGCTACATAGTGGTTATAGCATCGTTCGTAACGATACTTCAGATGGTAATGCAGGCATATGTGCCTGATCTTTACAACACTCTGGGTATATTCATCCCGCTTATTGTGGTGAACTGTATCATACTGGGCCGTGCCGAGGCTTTTGCTGCCAAGAACAATGTGCTTGCATCAATCTGTGACGGCATAGGCATCGGGATCGGATTTACTTTAGCTCTGACACTGGTGGGATTCATACGCGAGCTGCTTGGCAATGGTGCGGTGTTCGGACATCGCATTCTTCCCGAGTCCATGGATATGCTTGTGTTTGTTTTAGCTCCCGGAGCATTCATAACACTCGGTCTGCTCATAGCTATATTCAATTCATTCAAAAACCGTAAAGCCTGAACATTATGGAGTATTTTCTGATATTTATTTCGGCAATATTCGTAAATAATATTGTTCTTTCCCAGTTCCTGGGTATCTGCCCGTTTTTGGGTGTCTCCAAAAAGGTCGGTACTGCTGCCGGCATGGGAATAGCGGTCACTTTTGTACTTACGGTTTCAGTCATAGTGACATATGCTTTGCAAATATGGGTACTCAACCCCTACGGACTGGACTATCTACAGACGATATTGTTCATACTGATCATAGCCGGTCTGGTGCAGATGCTTGAAGCCGTGCTTAAGAAGGTGTCACCCTCGCTCTATCAGGCTCTGGGTATATTCCTTCCGCTCATAACTACAAACTGTTGCATACTGGGTGTCTCTATCCTCGTTGCCAACGGTGTGTATAACGCGCACGGACTTGAGCCTACGCTGCTTACAGGTGTCTTTTATGCATTTGCCACATCGTTAGGTTTCACTCTTGCCATAATAATCTTTGCCGGCATACGGGAGCAGCTTTCTACAATGAGTCTGCCCAAGAGCATGGAGGGTATGGCAATAGCGCTCATAACTGCCGGACTGTTAGCTATGGCATTTATGGGATTCAGCGGCGTGGACCATGGAATAGCCGTAGCTGCAGGTCTATAAAGATTATCGGCTGCATTCATAAAAAAACGAAATGAGTTAAAATGATCGCTTTTCCGAATGCCAAAGTCAATATTGGGCTGAATGTTTTGTCAAAGCGTCCTGACGGTTATCACAATATTGAGACCCTCTTTTATCCGGTGCTCTTGCAGGATGCACTGGAGATCACTCTGATGCGTCCGCTTGACCCGGCCCAGATACGAAAGCGCATTGAAGCGGGATTTATGGTGCAGTCCGAAGAGATTTTTTCCAACCGTCCTCAACGCCGGCGCAGGGAGGAGATTTCCTGCTGTTCGCTTGAAATGACCGGCAACACCTTCCCTTTCCATGCAGCCGACAACCTTGTGGTAAAGGCTTATCTGATGTTGCTGGAGGATTTTGATCTGCCATCAATAGATATAAGACTCTACAAACATATTCCGTCGAGTGCGGGACTTGGTGGGGGCTCATCGGACGGTGCATTTATGATATCGCTTCTGAACCGTCGCTTCAACCTTAGGATGCGTGATTCAATGATGATGAAATATGCGGCCAGACTCGGTTCGGACTGTCCGTTCTTCATATTGAATGTTCCGTCGCTGGCTGCCGGACGCGGTGAAATTCTGACCCCCATAAGCCTGTCGCTGCGTGGTTATAACATACTTTTGGTCAAGCCCGATATATCGGTCAGTACCGCCCGGGCTTATTCCGAAGTTACACCGTGTACACCGCAGATACCTCTTGCCGAGGCCATAAAACGTCCCGTATCGGAATGGAGAGATTGTGTCTTCAATGATTTTGAGTCCGGCGTATTCAAACGGTATCCGTTATTGGCCGAAATAAAAGAGCGACTGTATAAGCTGGGCGCCGAATATGCATCCATGTCCGGTTCGGGTTCGACAATTTTCGGACTGTTCCGCACTCCTCTGAAAAATGAAGCTGAACTTTTCCCGGATATGTTTGTCTGTCAGCGCGAAATGGCGTAGTGTTGAAAACTGTGGGATAACTGCCCCCCTTTTTCTGTGCTGCTGCCGATCAAAGTCCTAACTTTGCATGAAAAGCAACAAATATGGCAGAATCAAATACACGTAAATCCCGAAGTGCGCGAAGCACCACCGGTAACATAGCACTCAATCACCTTCAGCCTCAGGCGCTTGAGCTGGAGGAGGCTGTGATTGGAGCGCTTATGATTGAACAGGACGCTTATCCTAGAGTAAGCGATATACTAAGGTCCGATTCGTTTTATGATCATCGTCACCGCATCATTTATGATGCTGTGTCTGACCTTTCGTTCAATCAGCGTCCTATTGACATACTCACTGTGACCGAACAGCTTAAAAGCAACGGTACGCTGGAAGAGGCAGGCGGGGCGCTCTATGTCACCCAGCTTGCCGGCAAGGTGTCGTCATCGGCACACATCGAATACCATGCCCGTATAATCGCTCAGAAGGCAATAGCCCGTGAGCTGATATCGTTCACAAGTGAGATCCAGACCTTGGCTTTTGATGATACTACCGATATTTCCGAGCTTTTAGGTGAGGCCGAAAACCGCCTTTTCCAGATAGGCCACCGTAATGTAAAGAAGGACTTTACAACCATTGGTGCGGCGCTTCAGGAGTCAATGGAACGCATCAGGACGGCTTCTAAGCGTGCCGAGGGTATGAGCGGACTTGTCAGCGGATTCCGTGAGCTGGACAACATAACATCCGGATGGCAGAAGTCCGATCTTATTATTCTTGCAGCCCGTCCGGCTATGGGTAAGACGGCGTTTGCTCTCTCCATGGCCAAGAATATAGCCATTAACAACGAACAGCCTGTGGCAATATTCTCGCTCGAAATGAGTAATGTGCAACTTGTCAATCGCCTTATATCGGGTGTATGTGAAATCTCCGGCAGCAAGCTCCGTGACGGCCGCCTGGCTCCATACGAATGGGAACAGTTGGACAGCAAAATCAACGCGCTGCAAAGTGCTCCCATCTATCTGGACGATACGGCCAACCTCTCAATAACGGAATTCCGCACTAAGGCTATTCGTCTGAAAATGGAACATGATGTGCAGCTTATAATAATTGACTATCTGCAACTGATGAATGCCAGCGGAATAAGGTTCGGCAACCGTCAGGAGGAGATAAGCACCATTTCACGCAGCCTGAAGGGTATAGCCAAAGAGCTGGACATACCCATTATAGCGCTCTCACAGTTGAACCGTTCAGTAGAGGTGCGTGAAGGTTATGAAGGCAAGCGTCCGCAATTGAGTGATCTGCGCGAATCGGGAGCCATTGAGCAGGATGCCGATATAGTATGTTTCATACACCGTCCGGAGTATTATAAGATTTATGAGGATAATAACCACAATGACCTGCGTGGCATAGCCGAAATCATTATTGCCAAACATCGTAACGGAGGAATAGGCGACATACGCCTGTCGTTCCAGAGTGAATATGCCCTGTTTGAAAATATCGGCTCGGGCACTCCTATGCCGACTGTAAGAAAAGCCAATGTCAAACGCTCCAAGATGAATGACGAGCCGGCGTATGATCCTGAATCTGTTCAAATCTCTGTAGAAGGAACATCAGACGACGAGTGCCCGTTTTAGGCTTACAGGGCTAACGCTAAATATGTAAAGGTGCGCAAATAAACCTCTCAATATGAACTTTTTTGTACCTTTGCAAATTAAACAGAAAAAGGCTTTTTAGCGTAATTATGAATATATCATATAAATGGCTCAAGGAGTATGTTGACTTTGATCTTACAGCCGATGAGATGGCAGCTGCGCTCACATCGATAGGACTCGAAGTCGGCGGAGTAGAGGAGGTTCAGTCCGTAAAAGGCGGTCTCAAAAATATAGTCATAGGGGAGGTCCTGACATGTGTGAAGCATCCCAATTCGGACCATCTGAGTGTGACAACGGTCAATCAGGGCAGCGGCGAACCGGTACAGATTGTATGTGGAGCCCCCAATGTGGCTGCAGGACAGAAGGTTGTTGTAGCCGCCATAGGTGCAAAAATATACGAGGGTGACGAATGTTTTACCATAAAGCAGTCTAAATTGCGCGGCGTGGAGTCACACGGAATGATCTGCTCCGAGAAAGAGCTTGGTTTGAGCGATGATCACTCGGGCATAATGGTGCTTCCCTCCGATGCTCTTCCCGGTACTTCCGCATCGGAATATTTTAATCTGGAATCGGACTATGTGATCGAGGTGGATATCACACCCAACCATTCGGATGCCTGCTCACACTGGGGCGTGGCCCGCGATTTTTATGCATGGCTCATTCAGAACGGCTACAAAACCTCGCTTCACCGTCCGGGCTGTGAGGGATTCAAGGTCAATAACAATAACCTCAAAATAGATATTGAGGTGCTGAATACCGAGGCCTGCCCGCGTTATGCAGGTGTCAGTATCAAGGGCGTGACTGTGAAGGAGAGTCCCGACTGGCTAAAGCAGAGGCTCACTGTCATAGGGCTGCATCCGGTAAACAATATAGTAGATATTACCAACTACATACTGTTCGCTTACGGACAGCCGTTGCACAGCTTTGACGCCGATAGGATCAAGGGCGGCAAGGTGGTAGTGCGTACCATGCCCGAAGGTACTCCATTCGTCACTCTCGATGGTGTGGAGCGCAAACTCTCAGACCGGGACCTTATGATATGCAATATCGAAGAACCCATGTGTATTGGCGGTGTCTTCGGAGGTCTGGATTCGGGTATAACGGACGAAACGGTGAACGTATTTCTGGAGAGTGCCTATTTCCATCCCACCTGGATACGCAAAAGTGCAAGACGGCACCAGCTTCTTACCGATGCATCGTTCCGTTTTGAGCGGGGAATTGACCCCAACGGCGTTATATATGCCCTTATGCAGGCTGCAATGATGGTTAAGGAGTTAGCCGGAGGCACGATTGCCATGGAAATAAAG
>DDLZ01000032.1:1219-2315 GCA_002340405.1 Bacteroidales bacterium UBA2559 | reverse complement strand
GAGGTGGACCGTTCACAAAAGCTTCAGGACCTTGTCTCCGAACAATTGGTGGGCTGCGGATTTAATGAGATTCTGAACAACTCGCTTACCCGTGCCGCCTACTATGACGGGTTGGATTGCTGTCCGCCTGAGAGGCTGGTACATCTTCTTAACCCCCTGAGCGCCGATCTTAACGTATTGAGGGAATCTATGTTGTTCGGAGGCCTGGAGAGCCTTTCGCATAATATACGTCATCAGAACGCCGACCTCAGACTCTTTGAGTTCGGCAAGTGCTACTATTTTGATGCTGCCAAACGGGAAGCCTTGAATAAGCCGGGCAAGGATGGAGGGCCGCAGAATCCGCTGAATGCCTATAGCGAGGATTACCATCTTGCTCTGTGGATTACCGGTCGAAAGGTGTCGGGTTCGTGGGCTCATGCTGATGAAAAGAGCTCCGTATATGAGCTTAAGGCGTATGTGCAGAATGTGTTTAAGCGTATAGGATTGGCATTGAACACCTTGCAGGTAGAGGAGTTTGAGAACTCCATCTTCAGTAATGCTCTTCGTTACAAACTGCGCTCCGGAAAGACAGTAGCCGAATTGGGCGAGGTCAGTCGCTCCATGCTTAAGCTGACCGATGTGGACCAACCTGTATTTTTTGCCGACATCAACTGGGATGAACTGCTCAATGCAACCCGTAAGATTGAGGTCAGCTTCAGCGAGCTGCCCAAGTATCCGGCTGTACGCCGTGACCTGGCGCTGCTTATTGACAAGGATGTCAGGTTCGGTGAGATAGAGCGTATTGCCTACCAGACTGAGAGCAGGCTGCTTAAAGAGGTTACGCTGTTCGATGTCTATGAAGGAAAGAATATGCAGCTCTCAAAGAAGAGTTATGCTGTCAGTTTCCTGCTTCAGGATGAGTCGCAGACACTGAATGATGTCCGGATTGAAAAGGTCATGAGTAAATTCATTCAGGTCTTTGAGTCCAAACTGGGCGCACAACTTCGATAATAAATTAACAAAACAGATATAAAATGGGAAGAGCGTTTGAATTCAGAAAGGCCCGCAAGTTAAAACGCTGGGGTAACATGGCCAAGACATTCACCCGTATTGGCAA
>DDLZ01000032.1:0-1088 GCA_002340405.1 Bacteroidales bacterium UBA2559 | reverse complement strand
CTTATTCTGGAACTTATTGACCTGGGTGTGGAGGATGAGTACGATATAGATGATGATAACGAAATTACCATTTACGGCGATCCCAAGTCATACGCTGCCATACAGAATTGGTTAGAGGAGAATGGATTCGAGGTCAAGGCTGCCGAATTCACCCGTATCCCCAATGACCTAAAGGATGTTACCCCCGAACAGCGTGATACTATCGACAAGATAGTAGAGCGGCTCGATGAGGACGACGATGTGCAGAACGTCTATACCAATATGCGTCCTCTTGAGGAGGAAGAATAATACAAATTAAGTTAATATTGTTTTAATTAACAGGAAATCTTACTATATTCATAATCAGAATTATGTAATTTTGCAACGATTTAAAACACAATTGAGATGAAAGAAATAGTAGGAGGTTATGCCGGCCTTATATGGCGTGCGCTTGAGGGTAAAAATGCTCTCTCACGGAAAGAAATCAAGAAGGTAACAAAGCTGAGGGACAATGAGTTCTATCTTGGGCTCGGATGGTTGTTGCGTGAAGACAAAATTAACGTTACCGGAGATGAGGAGAAATATTACGCTCTGAAGTAATTTTCCCCTTTATAGTGGATAAAGTAAAGCCGGAAGCACTGGATGCTTTCGGTTTTTTTATAAAAATTCAAATTAATATAGTTAGTTTTTTGACAAGTATGAACTCTTTTGACATACGCGGCTTTTTTATTAATTTTGCGACGAAAAATTCCTGATATGGAGAAGATCCGCAATTTCTGCATAATAGCACATATAGATCATGGCAAATCAACGCTTGCCGACCGTCTGTTGGAGTTCACTCATACCATCAGCGTAACCGGAGGACAGATGCTTGACAGCATGGATCTGGAGAAGGAGCGCGGCATAACAATAAAGAGCCACGCCATACAGATGGAGTATGAGTACAAGGGTGAAAAATATATCTTTAACCTTATTGACACTCCCGGACACGTGGACTTCTCGTATGAGGTGTCGCGTTCGATAGCCGCATGTGAGGGCGCCCTGTTGGTGGTAGATGCCACACAGGGTGTGCAGGCGCAGACCATAAGCAATCTGTATATGGCAATAGA
>DDLZ01000042.1 GCA_002340405.1 Bacteroidales bacterium UBA2559 | reverse complement strand
TTTTCAAATTTTTGTCATATAATTAGCAAAGTTATGAAAAGAAGAATTGTAATATTTTTGACAGCTCTGTTTATAGTACTGTCAGCCGGCGCCAAGAAGGGACCGAAATATGTGTTTTATTTTATTGGAGACGGTATGGGTACGAACCAGGTTATTGGAACCCAATATTACCTTGCCGATGTCGAAGGTTTCTATGGAATAAAAAATCTCTGTTTTACGGAATTTCCCTATACCGGTCTTTCTTTGACCTATTCCGCCAGCAGTTATATTACCGACAGCTCGGCAGCCGGCACAGCTCTTGCCACAGGTCAAAAGACAGACAACGGTGTTCTGGGTATGCTTCCGGATATGACCACACCCACTGAATCCATCGCTGAAATGGCACATAAAAAAGGGGTGAGAGTAGCAATAGGCACAACGGTGAACATAGACCATGCAACACCGGCATCGTTCTACGGACACACCTCAAATCGCAACAACTACAATGAGATAGGTAAACAGTTAAGCCAGTCCGGTTTCGAGTTTTTTGGAGGTGGCGATTTTCAAACGCCATCTGTCGGCAACAGCAATAATTATACTCAGGCCGAAGAGGCCGGATATACCATATCACGTGGATACGATGATTACAAATCCAAGGCAAAAAGTGCCGACAAGATACTGCTGCTAGACAAAAGTCCCGATATCAAAAACCTCTCATACGCAATCGACAGAAAAGAGGGTGATTTGTCATTGGCGGATATAACTGAAGCAGCGATTGATTTTATGATGAAAGAGCCTAAAAAGGGCTTCTTCATAATGATGGAAGGCGGCCGCATTGATCAGGCATGTCACGATAACGATCCTGGAACCTTAATTCAGGAGATGCTTGATTTTGACAATGCCGTAAAAGTGGCCTATGACTTCTACCTCAAGCACAAAAAAGAGACTCTGATCATCATTACCGCTGACCATGAGACAGGCGCTCTGGCGCTCACCAACGGAGAGTATAAGATAAATATGAAGGTCCTGCAACATCAAAAGATGAGCAAGGGCGCATTCATCTCACATCTTGATAATAAAGTACGGGAGACAGGAGAGATCCTGACATGGGATGAGTTTGAAGAGGAGCTTAAGCAGCAATTCGGATTCTGGGATAAGGTAGAACTTACAAATCAGCAGACGGACCGTCTGCGTAACACCTACGTTGAGACTTTTGGAATGGGTCCCGGTGAACTCAGAGGATGCAATTATTTAATATTCAGCAGGTTGGCCAATGAGGCTGTCAGCATAATGACCGATGCAGCCCATATCCATTTCGGAGCAGGATGCCACTCAGCCAGCTACGTACCCATATTTGCAATTGGTGTCGGAGCCGAAAACTTTACAGGCCAGATTGACAACTCCGAAATTCCCATGATAATCAAAAAGCTGGCCAATTATTGACTTATTCATAGCTTAAATAGGGCTTAAGCCGCTTAAGGTCCTGATCGGAGAACTCTTCAAGCAGAGAGAACCGCTCGGGACCTTTTAGGTTGCCATGCTGATTTCTCAATTCGATTATAGCTCTTGCCTGATAGAAATTGATATAGGGATGTCTTCTCAAACCGGTCAATGTCTCGCTGTTGACCGCTACCGTCCGTATGCAAAACGTATCGCTTACCATGAACCACTGCAAAACGGAATCGGGCAATCCCTCTATCTCGGCAAGCTGGTTTACAGATATGTAGCCGCCTAACCTCTCCCTATATTCAACTATTCTTGAAGCATACCACGGTCCGATACCCGGCAATGACATAAGTCCGGTCGTATCGACAAGATTCAGGTCAACCGGTGAATCCGGACGATGCTTTACAGGATAGCGTAGCTGGGGTGTGTAGGTAGTATCCGCGCTCCCATCGTCAGTTTGTTGCCTTGACGGTTCATTTTTACGTTCGGAATATTGGTGTTGTACAGATTCGGTTCTTCTGTTGTAAGTTTGCTGTCTTGCCGATTCGGTTCTCCGCCCGTAAGCAGGAGTGGAAACATACCTGTTGGAACCTGACCTGTTTCGATCTGTTTCTGTTTTAGGAGTCTCCCTAACCGCTTTTTTTGCCTGCTGTTCCATAACCGGCAGAACTGAGAGCGAATCGGCCGGCATGCCGGAATCGGAAAGAGGCTCCGGACTTTTCAGAAATAATCTCAAAGCAGTGGTGATGACTATGACTGCAAGCAGAAAAACCGTGGCAATTCTGTCCGAGCGACTGAAATAAAAAATGTCTTTTGGCATGTTGATATGGTATTATGATTAAATTTGAAACATGAAACGTTTTTTCAAAACATACCCGCTGTCAATCCTGATAACTGTAGCGATCATTTTCCTCTCGCTTTTCAACCCACCCGAAACGAAAATAGACGATATAAAATTTATTGATAAAATCGCCCATTTCTGCATGTACGGTGGTCTGGAACTGGTGATGTGGATTGAATATGTGCGTCGCCATAAGGGGCCCTATTCAAAACTACATATTCTAGTCGTCATTCTGCTTCCCATAATGCTGGGAGGTCTGATGGAAATCGCACAGTCAACTATGACTGTTTACCGCGGTGGAGACTGGGGCGATTTTATAGCCGATGCCGTAGGAGTTCTTGCAGGCGCAGCTACAGGATGGGTCCTGACGAAGTCTTTTTTACGGAAACGGTGATCCCGACTAGCCCTTTTCCCAGTTCTTGAAGGGATTGACAGCCAAATTTACGTTATAATAACGGTCATCACCTGTCACCTCTTTGCCGATGAAATCAGGTTTTTCGAAAACCTCATCTTCCGAGTTCAGTTCAACCTCGGCAATAACAAGCCCCTCATTATCACCATAAAATTCATCTACCTCAAAGACATGAGGTCCTGAATGGACGAGATAGCGCCTTTTTTCAATGCATCCGTTCCGGTGAAGTTTAAAAAGTTCCAAAGCATCCTCAACAGAGATCAATTGACTCCATTCGTACCGGCTCATGCCACGGCTGTCGGAGGGACCCTTAATGGTCAGAACCGCCTCATTGTCGGTTATGCGCACACGTACCGAACGACCGTCTTCATTGGCAATATAGCCTTGACGGATCTCATAATGTCTGAATGCCAAATTCCTGTACGATGCGTCTTTAACAAGAAATTTACGTTCAATTTCAACTGCCATGATATTAAGATTTATCTGAATTTAAAATAAAAAATGTCACAAATTTTACTGTTCCCTGGATCGGGCGAATGACATAAGATAGGACTTGATGAACTCGTCAATGTACCCATCCATGACACCTGTCACATTTGATGTCTGATGCCCCGTACGGTGATCCTTGACCCGGCGGTCATCAAAAACATAAGATCTTATCTGTGAACCCCACTCTATCTTTTTCTTGCCTGCCTCTATCTTCTCCTGTTCGGCAAGGCGATGCTGGAGCTCCTTATCATAAAGAATGGAACGCAGGTGCTGCAGAGCCCGCTCCTTGTTCTTGGGCTGATCGCGGGTCTCGGTGTTCTCAATCAGGATCTCCTCTTCAACTCCGGTATAAGGATCTTTGAACTGATAACGCAGACGGACTCCCGATTCGACCTTGTTCACATTCTGCCCGCCTGCTCCACCACTTCTAAAAGTGTCCCAGCTCATAAGTGCGGGATTGATGTCAACCTCGATGGAATCGTCAATTAAAGGAGTGACAAAAACGCTGGCAAATGAGGTCATGCGTTTGCCCTGGGCATTATACGGTGAAACTCTTACAAGTCTGTGCACCCCATTCTCGCCCTTGAGATATCCGTAAGCATAGGGACCCTCTATTTCAAGGGTGACCTGTTTGATCCCCGCTTCGTCACCATCCTGAATATTTGCAACGGTTACTTTGTAATTGTTATTCTCGCCCCATCGCATATACATACGCATGAGCATCTGTGCCCAATCCTGACTTTCAGTGCCTCCGGCACCCGAATTGATCTTGAGAACACAATCCATCTGATCTGCCTCCTCACGAAGCATATTCTTCAATTCAAGCGATTCTATCGATGAAACTGCCCGATTGTAAATCTCATCGACCTCCTGTTCGGAGACCAATTCCTCTCTGTAAAACTCCATTGCCAGAGATAGCTCATCAGACAATTCCTTGACCTCATTATAACCGTCAATCCATCCCTGCAGGCTCTTGACCTTCTTCATCTGTATTTCGGCCTTCTTCGGATCATCCCAGAAACCCGGAGCCTGTGTACGCAACTGTTCCTCTTCAACCTGTATTAGTTTGGAGTCAATGTTCAGATAGTGTTTCAAGGCTTCCGTACGGTCAATTACATCTTTCAATTGTTCTGCTGTTATCATCTTGAATGTTTTTATGCAAAGTTAATGCAAATAATTCACCTCTTCAACCAAAGGGAAGGATTCAGGCGGGTACTCTCCTTGTGTAACTGGAAATGGAGTATTGGATTCCCATCTTCCGATGTCTGGATGTTTCCAATGGCATCGCCTGTCTTAACTTTAGCTCCGGTCTTCAAACGTGTGTCGCTTAAATTGCAATATACTGAAATATACGAACCGTGACGTATGAGAACACCTATTTGTCCCTTACCCTGCTGAAATATGGACGAGACCGTACCGTCAAATACGGCACGTGCCTGTGCTCCCGTGTTACCCTGTATGTCCAATCCGAGATTGTTCTGTTTTACATCTTTCATACCGGCTACATTATGAACTCCGTATTCGCCCACAACCAAATAAGGTCCTGTTATCGGCATGGGAAGTCGCCCTCTATTACTTTCAAAACTGCCGGTCAGTCTTATATCCTGAGCCGGTTGTTCTCTTTTCTCACCTGTGGGAATTTCGTCGGTCTTTAACGCCAATTCTATCTGACGGTCTATCTCCGCGGAAAGCTGGTCCATTCTCTTTTGTTTGGCAGCAATCTCTCTTTTCAGTGCCGATTGCTGATTTTTTAATCTGTCAATAAGTTGTTTCTGTTCNNTCCTTCTTTAAGGCTGCCTCGTTCTCTTTCTGGATTGACTGAATAATCAGTTTTTCACTCTTTAAACTGTCAACACGAGCTTTTCTGTCTTCGAGCGTGTCTCTTTTTTCAACGATTCCATCGGCAAGTTCTTTTAAGGAATTACTATATTCGCTGACATATCGTATTCTGCGACCCAATTGTCGGAAAGTCTCGGCCGACAACATGAAAGTGAAAACGTTGAAGCTCTTGTTCTGTCTTTGATAGAAACGGCATGCATCGGCGTATTGGTCACGACACCTGTCATACTCAATCTGTAAGACCTCAATCTCTTTTTGCAATCTGGCATTCTCCCTGTCAAGTTCGCCTATCTCAAGACGCGTCTGTTCAAGAAGTTTAGTGCGCTCTTTCAATCTGGCTGTAATGGCATTCAAGCCTGCAACACGACTGGAGATAGTCCCTTCGGTTGTGATAAGCACCTTTTCCTGTTCGGCAATCTGTCTCTCCATTTCGGCACGCTCCCTGCGCATATTCTCTATCGATGAAGCAACCTGACCGGCAGCCGGTGACATACAAAGTAACACGAACAATGTAAACGGAAATCTTTTCATAATTTTCATAACTCCAGTGATTCTATCAACTCCTCAATCAAAACTCTCTCCATACGGGAGGTTATTCCGGTCTCATCCGGCCAAGAACCCTTTTCGGTCGATACGGACGAAAATGATAATGTTGCCGAAACAGCATTTGTTGCAGCTATCTGCACATAGAATGTCATAGGGTAGTCAAACCCCTTTGAAACAGTTTTAAAATCGGAATAACCGACAGAAATTCCTCTGCCTGCCACCGTATTCGATGTTATTGAAAGACGATTGTTCCTGTCAACCGTAAAAAGATATCCGTAACCTCTGTCACGCAGGATTGGTGAACCGTCCAGAGCTTTGGTCTCATTGAGCACTATATTACTCAACATCTCATCGGCAGAGACGCCCGGTGAAAAAATCCGGTTCCAAAGAATAGCCTGAATTACATTGAAATCCAATCCAAGCTCATTCCGTAAGGGAAGATCTGCGTAATGGCATACCGCATAACGGTTTGATGTCCGATCCATCACCACAACCTTATCGGGAAGGAATTCCACACGCGCAACCTCAAGAAGGCCAAGTACGCTTACGCCAATCTGGACAGAACGATCACGACGCATCCGTATTTGTCCGGTCGCCTTTCGTCCTGAGAGATTGAATGAAACCCTTGCGGTAAGTTCAGTAACCGAAGGTTCGGCCGCAAGAGAACTTAACAGTTCCTGATAGACGTCAGCGGTTTCAACGGTCGGTTTACGGGTAGTCCTTATAGACCGACAGCCTGTCAGAGACGAAAGCAGGAATACGGAAATCAATGTAACAAACAACAGTTGTCTCTTCATTCGAGATATTTTTCTTCCTTTATTTTACGTTCAATCGTTGTGGATTCACTATTTAGCTGAACAGCACGATGCCAATTTTCCAACGCCTTTTCCTTCTCACCACACATATAAAGGACGTCTCCATAATGTTCATAAATATCAGCATTATCTTCATCCATATAACGCAATGCTTTTTCCAGATAGGAAAGAGCCTCTTCATATCGCTGCAGCTTGAAAAGGATCCATGCATAAGTGTCAAGATATGTGGCATTAAGAGGTTCTTTTTCAAGAGTTCTGGCACTCATGGCAAGAGCCTGTTCAAGATTCCTTCCCTGAAGTGAAAGAAAATATGCATAATTGTTAAGAGAGACAGTTTCATCGGGATTATAGACCAACGCCGAATCATAGCAGATAAAAGCCTGATCCGTCATTCCATTGCTATAGTAGAACTGCCCTTTAAGACTATACAACTGTGCTATTCCGTCTCTGTCGGAAACTTTACCAATACCCTCATCCAGTGTACTGAACACCTTGGCCGTATCATCCTTTATATTATGGATTATAGCAGAATAATAGTAGGGTTCATAGATATCCGGCCGATGCTTGGCAACTGTACTGCTGAACTTAAGAACAGTCTCTACACCAGAAATATTGGCAACACCTTCCAGCAGGAGCCTTATCATTTGGCCGGGATTATCAACTTCGTAATAGGCAGAATCCATCTCGTTCAAAAACAGATAACAAAGGAAACGCCTTCCCTTAAATTCTTCCTCTACATCCTCAAGACGTGCATATCGTTCAAGCAGCCTTAGCTCTTTTTCATATTGTCCCGTTTCATCATAAAGGTTGGCCAACACAATCAACAGTTCCGAACGTCCGGGAAACTTGACCATCATCTGTTCGTACTGACTGATGGCTTCAGCTGTCTTGCGACGTGCAGTATAGACTGTAGCAAGAAACTGCTGGTACCAATAGTTTTCGGGCTCCATGTTTATAGCCCTTTTTAAAAATTGCTCGGATTTATCTACATTGCCTGTCGCCAGAAAATATTGTGCCATATTGTAATATGCTGCAGAAGATAAGGTATCAAGCTGTAAAGCATGACTCGTCAAATCCATTCCGGCATCATACTTCCCTTCATTTGACTTCAGTACACCTTCCATATAAAAATATCTGGAGGCATATCTGTCATAGACGGAGGAATCCGGAGAGCTATCTTTTCGGAATAGTCCTGACACGCTGCTGCATGAAATTATCACAGAGAGGCTTAACAGCAGAAACAATCGTGATACACGTCTGCTCATAATAATATCTTATTGCACAGTTTATATACCGCTATGGCCGAATCCGCCTGCTCCGCGCTGAGTATCATCAAGACTCTCCACACTCTCCCACTGTACGCGCTCGTGACTTGTGATTACCATCTGTGCTATACGTTCTCCGTCTTTGACCGTGAAATCATCCTGAGAGAGATTGATCATAATAACTCCTATCTCACCACGGTAATCGGCATCGATAGTTCCCGGAGAATTCAGCACGGTAACACCTTTTTTTATTGCCAAGCCACTACGTGGACGCACTTGAGCTTCATATCCGACAGGAAGAGAGATGAACAGACCGGTGGGGACCAGTCTGCGTTCAAACGGTTTGAGCACTATCGGTTCCTCAAGGTTGGCGCGCAGGTCCATGCCGGCCGATGAAGGTGTCGCATATTCAGGCAACTGATGATGCGAACGGTTAATTATCCTTACTTTCATATCTTCATCTCTGTTTTATCAGCGAAATTAGTAAATATACTGCCAATAAAGGTAGAAAAGCTGTGAAAAACCACTAAATTTGAAACAAAAGAGATGAAACAGATGGATTGGGAAAGACTTATATCAAGCAAACGCCTGGGAATGGAAGATATCGACTCAAGACACAGAGATGACCGTTCGGACTTTCTCAGGGACTATGACAGACTTATTTTCTCCGCCCCATTCAGGCGACTGCAGAACAAGACACAGGTGTTTCCTCTGCCCGGAAGTGTATTCGTGCACAACCGCTTGACACATAGCCTTGAAGTTGCATGTGTAGGACGTTCGCTGGGTAACAACGTAGCCCGGCAAATACTGCAAGAGCGACCTCTACTGAAATCTTTCAATCTGGATGAAATAGGTAATATCGTTTCGGCGGCATGTCTGGCGCACGACATGGGGAACCCTCCATTCGGCCATTCCGGAGAAAAGGCTATTTCTGCCTATTTCACCGATGGAAAAGGAGCTTCTCTACGAAAATACTTTATAGATAATCCATGCCAATGGACCGATATCATCAATTTTGAAGGTAATGCCAACGCCTTCCGCCTGCTTGCACATCAGTTTTTGGGTCGTAGAAAAGGCGGTTTCGCCATGACTTACTCGACACTTGCCGCAATTGTAAAATACCCCTATTCTTCTATTCTGGCAAACGGCAAACACAAATTCGGTTTTTTTGAGAGTGAAGCACCTCTGTTCGAAAAAATTGCCGATGAATTGGGGATAATACGACTTTCAAAGCCAGGAGAACCGCTCCATTTTGTCCGCTATCCTTTGGTCTATCTGGTTGAAGCGGCCGACGACATCTGCTATCTGCTTATGGACATTGAAGATGCACATAAACTAAAACTACTCTCCACAGTTGAAACGAAATCGCTTATGCTCGATTTCCTCTCCGATGAGGACAAAGAGCACGCAAAGGGTATAATAAGGATGATTGGCGACAGCAATGAGCAGGTATCATATCTGAGATCGAAACTGATAGGACTTCTTATAGACGAATGTAAACGCGTCTTCCTTGAGAATGAAAAGGATATTCTTGAAGGTCGGTTCAACGGTTCGCTTATAGAGCATATCAGCGACAGGCCCAAGAAGGAATATATAAAATGTTACAAACTTTCAGTAGAGAGAATATATCAATCAAAAGACGTGCTTGAGGTAGAGCTTGCCGGATTTCGCATAATCAGTACTCTGCTTGACCTGATGATAGAAGCTGTACTGTATCCTGAAAGAGAGTATTCCAAACTGCTCATTAACCGCGTATCAAGCCAATATGAGATTAATGCCAATGATATTTACACGCGTATTCTTGCCGTTCTCGATTATATCAGTGGTATGACCGATGTCTATGCGCTCGATATTTACAGGAAAATTAAGGGGACCACTCTTCCTAACGTATAAAAAAAGAGGGGATGAGATTAAAGTTTCTCACCCCCTCCTTCTAAATATCAAGTTTAATCAATATTCTTTTGAGGAAGTTCAAAGTCGGAGATTGTGCCTCTTGAAGCTTGAAGAAGTTCATACTCCTCCCTGTCACCGACAATTATTTTATCAAACTCACGAAGACCTGTTCCTGCAGGAATCAAATGTCCGCATATCACATTCTCCTTCATACCCTTCAGATAGTCGGTCTTACCGTTTATCGCAGCCTCATTGAGAACCTTAGTGGTCTCTTGGAACGATGCGGCCGACATGAAGCTTTGCGTAGCCAGTGCGGCACGGGTTATTCCCTGAAGTACCTGAGTTGAGGTTGCCGGTATGGCGTCACGTACCTCTACCAGGCGAAGGTCTTTGCGTTTGAGTATTGAATTTTCATCACGAAGTTTGCGTGCTGTGACAATCTGACCAACGGACATATTCTCAGAATCACCCGTATCTGTCACCACCTTCTTACCCCATATACGGTCATTCTCCTCCATGAACTCCAGTTTATCAACGACCTGCTGTTCAAGGAATCGGGTGTCACCCGGTTCACCTATCTCAACCTTACGCATCATTTGACGAACAATAATCTCAAAGTGCTTATCATTGATCTTCACACCCTGCAAGCGATATACATTCTGAACCTCATTAACGATATACTCCTGAACAGCTGTTGGGCCTTTGATGGTAAGTATGTCGGCCGGGGTTACAGCGCCGTCAGAGAGAGGGGTACCCGCACGTACAAAATCGCCCTCCTGAACAAGAATCTGCTTGGAAAGAGCTACTAAGTACTTCTTTTCATCACCTGTACGGGACACCACTGATATCTCGCGGTTACCTCGCTTTATCCTACCCATGCGGACAGTTCCGTCAATTTCGGAAACCACGGCAGGATTAGACGGGTTACGAGCCTCAAAGAGTTCTGTGACACGGGGCAGACCGCCGGTTATATCACCGGTTTTGCCCTGAACACGTGGAATCTTCACTATTATATCGCCGGCAACAAGTTTCTGACCATCCTTTACCACGACATGACCACCCACCGGCAGGTTGTATGAACGAAGTATATTGCCTTTTGCATCAACAATGTCGGCAGTAGGGATCTTGGTCTTATCCTTGGTCTCAACGATTATGATCTCTTCAAGACCGGTAGATTCATCGGACTCTATCTTATAAGTTACACCTTCAATGACATCTTGAAGCTTTAGTGTTCCCGAATCCTCGGTTATGATAATGGCATTGAAAGGATCCCATTCGGCAATCAAATCACCCTTCTTGACAACATCACCACCTGATAAATAGAGCTTAGAACCATAAGGGAGGTTTTGCGTTGAAAGTGTAATTCCCGTATTTTGATCAATAAACTTTACTTCACCCAAGCGACCTACTACAATGCGGTACGAAGTTTTGTTTGCTCCTTCGGCCGTAGCAGTGTTATCGATAGCAACGGTACGAACCTCCTCAAACTCAACCCGACAATCATATCGGGCTGTCAGACGTGAGTTGGCTGCGATATTGGACGCTGTACCACCGGCATGGAAAGTTCGCAATGTCAACTGAGTACCGGGCTCGCCAATCGACTGGGCAGCAATAACACCCACTGCCTCACCCTTCTCTACCATACGGCCTGTTGCCAGGTTACGTCCGTAACACTTGGCACAAACACCGTGCTTGCTTTCGCAGGTAAGCACCGAACGTATCTCAACGCTTTCAATCGGGGATTGATCAATTTTAGCAGCAATCTCCTCGGTTATCTCTTCACCGGTAGCAACCAGGATCTCACCGGTCGTAGGATGTATGACATCATGAACCGATACACGACCCAATATGCGCTCATAAAGTGAAGCGACAATCTCCTCGTTCTCCTTCAAGGCTGCACAAACAAGACCGCGCAGTGTACCGCAGTCTTCTTCGGTAATAATAACATCATGTGATACGTCAACCAGGCGACGTGTCAGATAACCTGCATCGGCTGTCTTAAGAGCAGTATCGGCCAGACCCTTTCGGGCACCGTGTGTAGAGATGAAATATTCCAATACGGAGAGACCCTCCTTGAAGTTTGAAAGAATCGGGTTTTCAATAATCTGAGCACCTTCGGCACCGGCCTTCTGCGGTTTGGCCATAAGACCGCGCATACCTGAAAGTTGACGGATCTGTTCCTTAGATCCACGGGCACCCGAATCAAGCATCATATAGACGGAGTTGAAACCCTGATCATCCGATGAAATGGTCTTCATCAACACCTTTGACAGGTCTTCGTTTACTTGTGTCCAAACGTCAATAACTTTGTTGTAACGTTCGTTATCGGTTATAAGACCCATGTTATACTCTGCCGTAATGGCCTCGACCTCTTCGTTACCCCTGTTCACAAGCTGCTCCTTTTCATCGGGTACTATGATGTCGCTCAGGTTAAATGAAAGACCGCCCTGGAAAGCCATCTGGTAACCAAGGTCCTTGATTCCATCGAGGAATTCACATGCGCGGGCCACACCCACCTTCTTTATGACATCGGCAATAAGGTCACGCAGTGTCTTCTTTGAGATCAGCTGATTGATATAACCTACCTCATCGGGAATTATCTCGTTGACGATAACGCGACCAACCGATGTCTCTACCAAATGGGTTATAGGTTTACCTTGTTCGTCAATGTCATTGACCTTTACCTTGACAATTGCATGGATTTCAACTTTTCCCTCGTTATAGGCAATAAGAGCCTCTTCCGGTCCGTAAAAGACAAGACCTTCGCCCTTAGCGCCTTTACGCAACTTGGTAATGTAATAGAGACCAAGGACCATATCCTGTGAAGGCACGGTAATAGGCGCACCATTGGCGGGATTCAGAATGTTATGAGACTGCAGCATAAGTATCTGAGCCTCAACTATTGCCTCATTGCCAAGCGGAAGATGTACAGCCATCTGGTCACCGTCAAAGTCGGCATTGAAAGCGGTACATGAAAGTGGATGTAACTGAATTGCCTTACCCTCAATCATTTTGGGCTGGAATGCCTGAATACCCAGACGGTGCAGTGTGGGAGCACGGTTCAAAAGAACAGGATGTCCCTTCATTACATATTCCAAAATATCCCAAACTATGGGATCTTTGCCGTCAACTATCTTCTTTGCAGACTTTACAGTCTTGACAATACCACGCTCAATGAGCTTGCGTATAATGAAAGGCTTATAGAGTTCGGCAGCCATAAGCTTGGGAATACCGCACTCGCCCATCTTAAGCTCAGGACCGACCACAATTACGGAACGCGCAGAGTAGTCAACACGCTTACCGAGAAGGTTTTGGCGGAAACGTCCCTGTTTACCCTTTAGTGAATCGGAGAGTGACTTAAGAGGACGATTAGCTTCCGATTTCACGGCACTGGCCTTGCGGCTGTTGTCAAACAGACTGTCAACGGCCTCCTGCAACATACGTTTCTCATTACGCAGAATAACCGCAGGAGCCTTAATCTCAATAAGTCTCTTAAGACGGTTATTACGTATTATAACCCTTCTGTAGAGATCGTTCAGGTCGGATGTGGCAAAACGTCCGCCATCCAGGGGGACCAAGGGACGGAGCTCAGGAGGAGTTACCGGAACCACCTTAAGAATCATCCATTCAGGGCGATTCAGCTCCCGTGATGAACGGAAAGACTCTACAACCTGAAGACGTTTCAGAGCCTCTGTCTTACGCTGCATAGACTGATCGCTACTGGCGCGGGCGCGTAACTCGTATGAGAGTTTGTCAAGATCAAGACCGGCCAAAAGGTCATAAACAGCCTCAGCACCCATCTTGGCAACAAACTTATCAGGGTCGCTGTCATCAAGCATATGATTCTCCTTAGGAAGCTTGTCAAGAATGTCAAGATACTCCTCCTCAGAGAGGAGATCCAGACGGGTGCTGCCTAGGGCATCTTCCGATTTCCACACGCCAGGATTGATGACAACATAACGCTCATAGTATATAATGGAATCAAGTTGCTTGGTAGGAATACCCAGCAAATAGCCTATCTTGTTGGGAAGTGTACGGAAATACCAAATATGAGCCACCGGAACCACTAGCTGGATGTGTCCCATGCGCTCACGGCGCACCTTCTTCTCGGTAACCTCAACACCGCAACGCTCGCATACGATACCCTTATAACGGATTCTCTTATATTTTTCGCAGTGGCACTCATAATCCTTAACCGGACCGAATATGCGCTCGCAGAACAGACCGTCACGCTCGGGTTTATATGTGCGATAATTTATGGTTTCAGGCTTTACAACCTCACCGTTTGAGTTTGTCAAAATCTCTTCAGGTGATGCCAGACTGATAGTAATCTTCGAGAAATTGCTTTTTATCTTTGTATCTTTTTTGAAAGCCATTGCTTTTTACTTTTTAAATGGTAATTACTCAAGACTGATGCTAAGTCCCAAACCGCGTAACTCATGTATAAGTACGTTCAACGATTCAGGTATGCCCGGAGTGGGCATCGGATCACCTTTAACAATTGCCTCATAAGCCTTTGAACGGCCAGTCACATCATCGGACTTGATAGTCAGTATCTCCTGCAGCACGTGCGATGCACCAAATGCCTCAAGGGCCCAAACCTCCATTTCACCGAAACGCTGACCGCCGAACTGGGCCTTACCGCCAAGTGGCTGCTGAGTGATAAGAGAGTACGGACCTATTGAACGGGCGTGCATCTTATCCTCGACCATATGACCAAGCTTAAGCATATAGGTAACGCCTACTGTTGCGCACTGATCAAACGGTTCACCTGTGCCACCATCATAAAGCTGTGTCTTGCCGTAGCGGGGCAGAGAGGCCTTATCGGTCCATTCATTCAAATCATCAATGGAAGCGCCGTCAAATATGGGACTTGCGAACTTGACGCCGAGCTCACGGCCTGCATGGCCGAGAACTGTCTCAAATATCTGACCTATGTTCATACGTGAAGGCACACCCAGCGGATTCAAGACAATGTCTACGGGAGTACCGTCAGCGAGGAACGGCATGTCCTCCTGTTTAACCACCCGCGACACGATACCTTTGTTGCCGTGGCGACCGGCCATCTTGTCTCCTACACCTATCTTGCGTTTTTTGGCCACATAAACCTTTGCCATCTGGATGATACCCGAAGGCAGTTCATCACCTATAGTCAAAGCAAGCTTGTTACGTTTGTTTTCAGCGTCGTACTCCTTATATTTGTGCAGATAGTTGACAATCAGCTTGGAAACAAGGTCGTTAGTACGCTCATCGGTAGTCCAACAATCTGACTGGATTGAAGAGTATTCAAGCGATTCGAGAATCTGTTTTGTAAAGCGTTGTCCCTTGGTAATGACTTCTGCACCCAGAAGGTCGAAAACACCTTGTGAAGTCTTCTTCTCCGTCAAAGTCAGGAGCTTGTTTACGAGTATCTCTTTCAGTTCGGAAACCTTCTCCTCGAATTCGGCATCAATCTTAGGCAGTTTGGCCTTGTCAGCCATCTTCGAACTGCGGGTCTTGATAGCACGCGAGAAAAGTTTCTTGTCAATAACAACACCACTGAGTGAAGGTGAAGCCTTTAGAGAGGCGTCCTTAACGTCACCGGCCTTGTCACCGAATATGGCACGCAAAAGTTTCTCCTCAGGTGAAGGATCCGATTCACCCTTAGGTGTGATTTTTCCTATCAGTATATCACCCGGCTCGACATGTGCACCTATGCGGATGATACCGTTCTCATCAAGATCCTTGGTAGCATCTTCGCTGACATTGGGTATATCGGAAGTCAATTCTTCCAGACCGCGTTTTGTTTCACGCACCTCAAGAATAAACTCCTCAACATGTATGGAGGTTAGTATATCTTCGCGCACAACACGCTCGTTGAGCACTATGGCGTCTTCGTAATTATAACCCTTCCAAGGCATGTAAGCCACAAGCAGGTTCTTACCAAGAGCCAGTTCGCCGTTCTGGGTCGAATACCCTTCAGTCAATATATCACCTGCCTTTACCCTTTGACCTGTTTCACATATAGGACGCAGGTCAATGGTCATGTTTTGGTTGGTACGACGGAACTTAGGTATTCTGTATCTCTTTTCAGCCGGTTCGAAGCTTACAAATTCCTCATCGCTGGTGCGATCATAAAGGATGTGTATAAATGATGAGTCAACGTATGTTACGACACCTTCACCCTCGGCAACTATCTGTGTGCGTGAGTCTTCAACCAACTGTCTCTCGATACCGGTACCAACAATAGGTACTTCGGTGCGCATAAGAGGTACTGCCTGACGCATCATATTTGACCCCATAAGGGCGCGGTTGGCGTCATCATGCTCAAGGAACGGGATCAGCGCAGCGGCTATAGAGGCTATCTGCTGAGGAGAGACGTCCATAAGTTCAACCTCTTCTGGCGCAACTACCGGGAAATCCGCATCACAGCGTGCCTTGACACGGGTGCGTATAAACTTACCCTTCTCATCGTAAGGAGCGTTACCCTGACCAATGATCTTGTCCTCCTCTTCTTCGGCTGTCAGATATTCTACCTCGTCATTATTGAGGTTGACATGGCTATCCTTGACCTTACGATAAGGAGTTTCAATAAATCCTAAATCGTTGATCTTGGCATAAATACATAGAGACGAAATAAGACCGATGTTGGGTCCTTCGGGAGTCTCTATCGGACACAGACGTCCGTAGTGTGTGTAGTGTACGTCTCGCACCTCAAATCCGGCACGCTCACGCGACAGGCCACCGGGTCCAAGTGCCGATATACGACGCTTATGAGTAATTTCAGCCAAAGGATTGGTCTGGTCCATAAACTGTGAAAGCGCGTTGGTTCCGAAGAAAGAGTTAATAACGGCTGAAACAGTCTTGGCATTGATCAGGTCTGTGGGAGTGAACACCTCGTTATTACGCACGTTCATGCGCTCGCGTATGGTACGTGCCATACGGGCAAGACCTATAGCGAACTGGTTTGACAGTTGCTCGCCAACAGTACGTACACGGCGGTTTGAGAGGTGATCGATATCATCTACGACAGCGTGTGAATTGACAAGTTCAATCAGATATTTTATTATCTCAATAATATCCTCCTTGGTCAACACACCTATATTCATCTCTGTGGTCAGATCGAGTTTCTTGTTAACCCTGTAACGGCCAACTTCGCCTAAATCATACCGTTTCTCCGAGAAGAAGAGGTTGTTTATAACCTCACGTGCACTTGAATCATCGGCAGGATCGGCATTACGCAACTGACGGTAAATATAAAGAACTGCCTCTTTTTCCGAGTTGCAGGGGTCTTTCTGAAGAGTGTTAAAAATAATCGAGTAGTCCAGCTGATTCGTCTGCTTCTTATGTAGCAAAATGGTCGAAAGACCGGAATCAAGTATATCGGCAATGTTATCTTCCGTCAATTCGGATTCGCGGTCCACAACGACTTCATGACGCTCAATGGAGACGACTTCGCCGGTATCGGAATCGACAAAATCTTCGATGCGCGTTCTGAGCACACGTGCAGCCAGTTTCCGGCCAATACACCTCTTCAGATTAGTCTTGTTTACCTTAACTTCTTCTGCTAAATCAAAGATATCCACAATATCTTTGTCCGATTCAAATCCTATGGCACGAAGCAATGTGGTTACCGGAAGCTTCTTCTTACGATCGATATAAGCATACATGACATTGTTAATGTCAGTGGCAAACTCAATCCAGGAACCTTTAAAAGGAATGACACGTGCCGAATAGAGGGGAGTTCCGTTTGAATGGATACTCTGTCCGAAGAATACACCCGGAGAACGATGCAGCTGAGAGACGACAACGCGCTCAGCACCGTTAATTATAAAAGTACCCTGGTGCGTCATATAAGGTATGGGACCAAGATAGACATCCTGAATGACCGTATCAAAATCCTCATGATCGGGATCGGTACAGTACAGTTTCAGCTTTGCCTTCAAGGGTACGCTATAGGTCAGACCATGCTCCAGACACTCTTCAATAGTATAGCGGGGCGGGTCAATGTAATAGTCCAAAAATTCCAGAACAAAATTGTTTCGAGTGTCCGCTATCGGAAAGTTCTCCGAGAACACCTTGTAGAGACCTTCGTTCTTGCGTTTCTCTGGCGGGGTGTCCAACTGAAGGAAATCCTTGAATGACTTTAACTGCACTTCAAGAAAATCGGGACAGGGCATAGGGTTCCTTACGGAAGCAAAATTAACTCTTTGGTTATCAGTGTTTGAAGACATAAATTAAGGTAAAAGATGGAACTTGTTATTTTAACGCACAAAAAGGTTAAGTACCCTAGGCAGCTTTGTAAAGCTGCTTTCGGGGTTACTTAACCATTCACCTGACTTTGCAGGTCTGTTAAATTATTTAAGTTCAACTTCTGCGCCAACCTCCTCGAGAGTCTTCTTCAGAGACTCTGCTTCGTTCTTAGCGAGACCTTCCTTAACAACGCTTGGTGCTGCGTCAACAAGATCCTTGGCCTCCTTAAGACCTAGACCACAAGCCTCCTTAACTGCCTTAACGACAGCAAGTTTGTTTGCACCAAATCCTTTCAGTAATACGTCGAATGAAGACTTCTCTTCTGCAACCTCAGCAGCGGCAGCAGGATCGGCGGCAGCTACAGCTACAGCTGCAGCGGCGGGTTCAATTCCATATTCATCCTTCAGGATGTTTGCAAGTTCATTGACCTCTTTAACGGTAAGGTTAACCAGTTGTTCTGCTAATGCTTTCAAATCAGCCATTGTTTTATAATTTTAATAGGTTTGTTACTTTTTTAAATTAGTTCTCTTTTTCTCCAAGAGTCTTTAAAACTCCATGGATGGTGTTTGCACCAGACTGAAGAGCAGAAACGACATTCTTGGCCGGTGATTGCAACAGTGCAACAATATCGGCAATAAGTTCCTTCTTGCTCTTAATATTGACCAGAGCCTCAAGCTGGTCAGCTCCAATATAGAAGCTTTCCTCAGCATAAGCAGCCTTGAGGCCCGGAATACCCGTTTTTTTGTCAGAGACATCCTTCAAGAGCTTTGCGGGAACATTTGCAGTATTGGCAAGCATCAGAGCTGTTGTGCCCTTCAGGGAACCATACAGCGGTGAATAGTCAATATCCAGCTGTTCCAAAGCTTTTTGAAGAAGAGTGTTCTTGACTACAATCATCTTAACTTCACTCTTGAAGCATTTCCTGCGTAAATCAACTGTCGCGACAGAATTAAGACCGGTTACATCAACCAGATAGAGAGCAGGATAGCTCTGTATTGTCTGCTTCAGGGACTCTATTATTAAAGCTTTATTCTCTTTCTTCATAATATTCTATTCAGTTTATTAATCAGATCTCATCCAATGACTTAGGATCTATCTTGATTCCCTTACTCATTGTACTCGAAAGATAAATACTCTTTATATAAGTACCCTTAGCTGCAGCAGGTTTTAGTTTGATAATTGTATCAATAAACTCTTTTGCATTCTCTCTTATAGCATCGGCAGTGAATGAAACCTTACCGATAGAAGCGTGGACGATACCGGTCTTGTCAACTTTGAAATCAATCTTACCTTGTTTGACCTCTTTGACAGCCTTGGCAACATCCATTGTTACAGTACCACTCTTGGGGTTAGGCATGAGTCCGCGAGGACCCAGAATACGTCCTAAAGGACCAAGTTTACCCATAAGGGCCGGCTGGGTGATAATCACATCGATATCTGTCCAACCACCTTTGATCTTTTCTATATATTCCTCAAAACCTACATAGTCAGCACCTGCTTCCTTAGCGGCATCTTCCTGGTCTGGTGTACACAGAGCAAGAACTCTGACAGCCTTACCGGTTCCGTTAGGAAGAGATACAACACCACGGACCATCTGATTAGCCTTACGGGGATCTACACCAAGACGAACATCGATGTCAACCGATGCATCAAACTTAGTGGTAGTAATATCCTTGACCAACTGAGATGCCTCCTTGAGGGTATATGCCTTGTCTGCTTCTAACATAGAAGCGACGCTCTTTTGGTTTTTTGTCAGTTTACCCATTTTTTAAAACTTTTTTCAGTGAATGCCAGGTTTAATCCTTAACTGTTATTCCCATGCTCCTTGCTGTACCGGCAACCATTGAGATGGCCGACTCAAGCGTAAAGCAGTTAAGATCAGTCATTTTATCCTGCGCAATCGCTGCAACCTGTTCCTTAGTTACTGAAGCAACCTTCTTACGGTTAGGTTCTGCTGAACCTCCCTTAGCTCTGGAAGCCTCAAGTAACTGGATGGCTACAGGAGGAGTCTTTATGACAAAGTCGAATGATTTGTCACCGTAATAGGTGATAATCACCGGCAAAGTCTTACCTGATCGGTCCTGGGTTCTGGCATTGAACTGTTTGCAAAACTCCATAATATTCAACCCCTTGGAACCCAAAGCGGGACCAACGGGAGGTGATGGGTTTGCAGCACCTCCTTTAATCTGTAATTTGATTATTCCAGCAACTTCTTTAGCCATTTTCCGAAAAATTAAATGTAAACACTATATACGGAGAACAAATGTAAGCTTGGTAACAGCTGCCTACAGTTTCTCCACTTGCATAAAACCAAGATCTATGGGTGTTCTACGACCGAAGATCTTGACCATGACCTTGAGCTTTTTCTTCGCGTTGTCAACCTCTTCAATAACACCATTGAAGCCTGAAAACGGTCCGAAAGTCACCTTTACTGTTTCGCCTACAGTGAAGGGGACAAAGATCTCTTCCTGTGTCTCTTCGAGTTCATCAACTGAACCCAATATCCTGCTGACTTCAGAAGGACGCAGAGGGGTGGGATTGTCCATGCCACCGAGAAAACCCAAAACATTGGGACAATTTCTGAGACGCAACTTAATCTCACCGTCAAGGGCAGCCTCTACCAATACATAACCCGGCAAATAACTGCGTTCCTTAACAACGCGTTTACCGTTACGTATTTGAACTACCTTTTCAGTGGGAATAAGCACTTGTGTAATCTGATCTTCGAGACCATTATTCCTGACATCGGCCTCAAGATATTCCTTTACCTTGAGTTCCTTGCCACTAATAGCCCTAAGAACATACCACTTTTTTTCCAACTCAGCCATTTTCTCCAATCAGGGATAAATAAATTTCATTATTTCCTCGAAGCATTTATCCATCAGGAATACCACAATAGCAATCATCAGGGAAGCAACTAAAACGATGACTGCGCTGCTTGAAAGTTCCTTGCTGGTAGGCCATGTTGTCTTATGGACAAGCTCTTTGTAAGATTCCTTACAATTCTGAATGAATTTCCTAAACATAATTCTGTTTTCTCTTTGCACGGGTGGAAAGGCTCGAACTCTCGACACTCGGTTTTGGAGACCGATGCTCTACCAACTGAGCTACACCCGTAGTCAATGACAGTTCCCCCATAGAGAGGGGAACTGACACTGTTCTAACTTATTATCAGTCAAGAATAGCTGTAATCTGACCTGAACCTACTGTACGGCCGCCCTCACGGATAGCGAAACGCAGACCAACATTAATAGCAACAGGATAAATCAGAGTTACAGTAATCTCAACGTTATCGCCGGGCATTACCATCTCAGTTCCCTCGGGAAGAGTGATCTCACCGGTACAGTCCATTGTGCGAATGTAGAACTGAGGACGATACTTGTTACGGAATGAGGTGTGACGACCGCCTTCCTTCTGTGTCAGAACATAGATAGTAGCCTTGAATGTAGTATGAGGCTTAATCTGACCCGGATGGCAGAGAACCATACCGCGTCTGATCTCGGTCTTATCAATACCGCGGAGCAACAGACCTACGTTATCACCGGCCTCTCCCTGAGCAAGTAGCTTGCGGAACATCTCAACGCCGGTAACGGTTGTCTCCTTCTCCTCACCAAGACCAAGGATCTCAACCTTATCACCAACCTTGACAACACCAGTCTCAATACGACCGGTGGCAACTGTACCACGACCTGTGATTGAGAATACATCCTCAACAGGCATAAGGAACGGCTTATCAACAGCGCGCGGAGGCAGTGGGATCCACTCGTCAACGGCAGCCATCAGTTCCAGAACCTTATCCTCCCACTCAGCAACACCATTCAATGCACCAAGAGCAGAACCGCGTATAATCGGAGAATTATCACCGTCAAACTCGTAAGCATCAAGAAGCTCACGCATCTCCATCTCAACGAGGTCGATCATTTCGCCATCTACATCGGGAGAGTCGCACTTATTCAAAAATACAACCAGACGGGGAACATTCACCTGACGGGCAAGCAAGATATGCTCACGTGTCTGAGGCATAGGACCGTCAGTAGCAGCAACAACCACGATAGCACCGTCCATCTGGGCAGCACCGGTAACCATGTTCTTTACATAGTCAGCGTGTCCGGGACAGTCAACGTGTGCATAGTGACGATTCTCGGTTTCATACTCTACGTGTGAAGTGTTGATGGTTATACCACGTTCTTTCTCTTCAGGAGCATTGTCAATCTGATCGAAAGACTTGATTTTGTCCTTGTTACCCGATACTTTTTCTGACAGCACCTTAGTGATGGCTGCGGTCAAAGTGGTCTTGCCATGGTCAACGTGACCGATAGTACCAATGTTTACGTGCGGTTTCGTACGCACAAATGTCTCTTTTGCCATAGTTTTATTTTATTGATTATAAACTTGATGTCAACAACAAAAAGGTTCCCGTAAAGACGGACTCCTCCTAGTATTAAATTAACACTTGAGCTGTTACCGAGATTTGAACTCGGGACCTCATCCTTACCAAGGATGCGCTCTACCAAACTGAGCTATAACAGCGACAAATCTGGAGCGGGAAACGGGACTCAAACCCGCGACCCTCAGCTTGGAAGGCTAATGCTCTATCAACTGAGCTATTCCCGCAACTTTCATTGTCGCGAAAATGTTTTTTTTGACCTGCCTTATTGCCATATATATAATAAATAAGGTGGTATCCCGAAAAAAACCGCAGATCCCGGAAAACCGGTTTTCGCCACATCTGTTTTGTGGGTGAAGATGGATTCGAACCACCGAAGTCGAAAGACAGCAGATTTACAGTCTGCCCCATTTGGCCACTCTGGAATTCACCCTGTTGCTTTTACAATATGTTTGAGAACATTTTTTGAGCCGCTAGTCGGAATCGAACCAACAACCTACGCATTACAAGTGCGTTGCTCTACCATTGAGCCATAGCGGCAAAAACAAAGCGCCCGCCCTTGAAAAATGAAGAGCGGGTGCAAAGATATTTCAAATTTCTTTAAGAACAAAAAAGCGAGTGTATTTTTTTACTTTTCACGTTGTTTTTCCTTGTTTTTCTTGAGTTGACGCACCAATGCATCGAGACATTCATCGACCGCCTGCTCGAAGGTATCGCATGTCTTTTCAGCAAACAGTTCCCCGTTAGGAACTATAACGGTAATTGACGCCTGCTTGTTGAGCGCCGTCTCAGGTTTGATAACCCTCAACACCACATCAACCCTACGTATCAACTCGTGCACTCTTTCGAGTTTTGCACATTTCTTCTCAATGAACGCTAAAAGCTGTTCAGTTGCTGTGAAATGCAACGCTTGGATTTTTGTTTCCATAACTTTATGGTTTTAGGTTGTCTTAGGCCCTTGGATGAGCCTGTTTATATATATCTTTAAGTTCCTGCAAAGTGTTATGAACATATATTTCAGTCGTTTGCAGGCTGTTGTGTCCCAACAACTCCTTGACCGCTCCCAACTCGGCATTGTGATTCAGCATAGATGTGGCAAACGTATGACGAAGCACATGAGGGCTTTTCTTGGCAACTGACGAGACCTTGGACAAGGCATCCTTAACCAACAAATAGACCTGATGTCTAGGAATACGCTCCCCTTTATTACTTACAAAAAAAGCTCCTTCAGTCATGCCGAATTCCGCCTCACGGGCTTCCATGTAGAGACGGAACCTCTCCTCCAGTTCCTTACCGAAAGGTATGAAACGCTGCTTGTCCCGTTTTCCGGTCACTTTGACCATATTGGTAGAAAAGTCTATGTCGCGGTCATTCAGCCCGATAAGCTCAGCCATGCGTATGCCTGTCTGATAAAAAGTGGCTATTATAGTCCTGTTTCTTATTCCGATGAATCCCGTACCGAGATCTGTTTCATCAAGTAAAATATCCATTTCGGACTCTTTAACAAACTGAGGCAGCGGTTTTTTGTTTTTGGGCCCCTTTACACCCTGCACAGGTGAGGTCTCCAGAATTCCGCGCAGACGCATATAACGGTAAAAGGAACGTAGTGTGCTGAGTTTTCTGTTTACAGTAGTGGTAGCGCTCCCTCTTTCCATCATATCTACAATCCACAGGCGGACAAGGTCTCTGTCACACGAAAGTAAGTCAAGGCTGTTGTCAGTCTCTTTGAGGAACTGTTCAAACAGCACCAAATCACTACGATAGGCTTCTACCGTCTTGTCGGAGTAGTTTTTCTCCAGTTTTAGATATTTCAGAAAACGTTCCTTATACATAGATAAAATTCGTCGCTGAATGAATTCAGTGACGAATATAAAAGAAAAAAAATCAAAAAACAAGCAGAACTATGGAGTATTTTACTCCTCTATCTGCTGCAGTTTTTGTTTGTAAATTGCGCGATCTTTTTGAAGACGTCTCAGTTCAGACGGTTTGTTGAACTGCTGGCGACGGCGAAGTTCCTTAGCCACGCCGGTCTTTTCATACTTTCTTTTGAATCTTTTGAGAGCGCGTTCAATGTTTTCACCCTCTTTTACCGGTACAATGATCATTTTTTATTTCTATTCTATTTTTGTTTTATTTTTCCTCTGGAAATTAAAATAAGCGGCGCAAAATTAGACATTTTTTCATCATGAGCAAAAATAATGAGACTTTTTTCACGTTAATAAACCGATGAGCGCAAAGTATAAACTCTTTTTCGCTGTTGTGATTCTCTGCCTGAGCTCGTCGGTTAAGGCGCAGTACGACATACATTTCGCCCATTTTTGGGCGGTAAAGCCTTTTTATAATCCGGCCGGTATGAGTTGGAACGGACAGCTTAACGTAGCGGGAGCTCTTTCCATGCAGATGGCAGGATACAGACGTGCTCCCGTCTCCATGTATCTGGGTGCAGATACAGAGCTCCCCTTTGACAGGGGACGTCACTCGGGAGGCGCAGGCCTTTTCAATGAAACCATCGGACTCTTCACTAACCGCAGAATGTTCTTTAACTATGGCTATAGATTCCATTTAGGAAGAAAAGGTTGGCTGAACATCGGCTTGCAGGGAGGGGTGATGTCCATGGAGTTTGACGGGACCAGGATTGATGCCGAGACCTCAGGCGATCCGGCATTCCCCACATCCAGAGAGCGGGGCAGCACCGGTGATCTGGGTGCCGGTCTTATGTATTCCGGCAATGAATGGTATTTGGGATTGTCGGCACAGCACCTGAACATTCCCCATATTGAATTCGGGAAAGGAGTCGGGAAAAGATCCGAAATGGATATCAAAACCACGTTCTACATGAACAGTGGATACAATATTCAGCTTAAAAATCCGTTCATATCGTTACAACCCTGCATACTGGTACAGAGCGATCTGGATTTTTTCAGGACGGACCTGTCGGCAAGAGCTACATATGAGTATGACTCATTCCTTTTTTACGGAGGTCTGACATGGTCACCGGGAGTTTCGATCGCAGTATTGGCAGGAGGAAGATACAAGGGCGTTCTTATAGGATATGCATACGAGCTTTATACAGGTGATATAGGTTATCTTAACGGTAGTCATGACCTTGTGGTGAGCTGGCAGACCGATATTGATTTCTTCGGTAAAGGAAGGAATGCCCACAAAAGTGTAAGGTATTTATAATATATATAATGAAACTGAAAAACGTTGTTTTGACCGGCATGGTGGCTGTTCTTTTTACAGCACCGGGTTGCACCAGCAGCGGATATTCGTCATCGGCTGTCGGAGGCGAAGTCACCGGTTCGTCATCGGCTGCACTGCGTGAACCGATACCCTATGGTATGGTTCTTGTAAAAAGAGGCTCTTTGAAAATAGGCGAAGAGGCTAATGACAGTCTTTGGGGATTGGATTTTCCTACCAAAGAGATCTCTGTCGAATCATTTTGGATGGACGAATATGAGGTCTCGAATGCCAAATACCGCCAGTTTGTCAACTGGGTACGCGACTCCATTATCCGCACCCGGCTTGCCGATCCGGCTTACGGCGATGATGAATCATTCATTATTACTGAAGATAAATATGGTGAGCCTATTACCCCGCGTTTGAATTGGGCTATACCCATCCCCTGGAAAAAGCCGAATGAAGACCAGGAGAGAGCAATTGAAAGCATCTATTACATAAATCCTTTTACGGGTGAGAAGATGCTTGACGTAAAACAGTTGAACTATCGATATGAACTGTTCGATTATACACAGGCGGCACTGCGTAAGAACCAGCTTGATCCTAATGACAGAGTCAGGAACACAGACCTGGACCCGTCCGGGGAGAGAGTTATGATATCAAAGGATACCGCCTATATTGATGACGAAGGGAATATCGTACGGGAGAGTATTAACAGGGAGCTGTCAAGCATCTATGATTTTGTCAACACATATATTGTAAATATATTCCCTGATACCACTTGCTGGATAAACGATTTTCCCAACTCTAACAACGAGAGCTATATGCGGCTCTATTTCTCGCATCCCAACTACGATGACTATCCCGTAGTCGGCGTAAGCTGGGAGCAGGCCAACGCATTCTGTGCATGGCGTACCGAATTCCTGCTCGCGGGACTTGGTCCGCAAGCCAAATATATACAGCGTTACCGTCTGCCCACAGAGGCCGAATGGGAATTCGCAGCACGCGGACGCGAAAACAACCGTTATCCGTGGAAAGCATCGGAGACAATGGATGAAGACGGCTGCTATTATGCCAACTTCAAACCGGAACGCGGCAACTACACCGAAGACGGGAATCTGATAACCACGAGGACAGGTTCATACAAGCCCAACTCCAACGGCCTCTATGATATGGCCGGAAACGTTGCCGAATGGACATCTACGGCCTATACCGAAGCGGGTATTCTGCAAATGAACGATATAAATCCCGAACTATATTATAACGCAGCTGTTGAAGATCCCTATTACATGAAGAAAAAAGCTGTACGCGGAGGCTCTTGGAAAGATCCCGAAAAATTCATCGAATCTTCATGGAGAACATATGAATACCAGAATGAACAACGCTCATATATAGGTTTCCGATGTGTACGCACACAGGTAGGCAACGCAGCAAGCACTAGAACTAGAAGAGGACGTTAAATCAAACAATAAAGAAAAATTTACGATATGGAAAAGAGTGAAAAGAAAAGTTTTATGACCAGAATCCAGGATTATTTGGATTCACCCAAAGGACGGGTGCTGCTAAACTATCTGTACAGTTGGGGTGCTGCTATCGTTATTCTGGGCGGTCTTTTCAAACTGACTCACATAAAAGGTGCCAATCTGATGCTTTTCATAGGAATGGGAACTGAAGTATTCGTGTTTTTCATTTCCGGTTTTGAAAGGCCGTTCATACCACCCAGACAAGAGGAAGAAGAAGAGGAGAGTCCAGCTCTTCAAGGCAAAATAACAACCGGACGCGCTACAGGTTCCCTGCCGACCGGTCAGACCATGTATGCAGGTCAGGCTGCCCCCGCAGGTCAGGCCATATACACTGGTCAGGCTGCCCCCGCAGGTAAGGCCTTTCCAACTGCGCCGGCAGAACTTCCGGCAGTGGATGCAGAAGCGTTACCTCAAAAACATGATACTCCGCTGTCTGAAATCGGTTCGGTAAGCGAGGTAACTCAAGAATACATTAACCGAATCTATGAACTCACTGCTAGAATGGAGCAAATATGTCGCCATTCCGAAAAGATGGAACAAAATTCGGAGGAATTGGAACAGCTTTCACGTAATCTGATAAGCATCAATACATTTTATCAAATGCATCTGAAATCGGCAAGTTCGCAAATGGAGAATATAGATAAGGTGAACGAACAGACCAAACATATGGTGGAACAGATTGAGGAGCTCAACCGGGTTTATGCCCGGATGGTTGAAGCGTTGAAGGTGAACACTCCCATGGGAAGTAAAATAGACTGATATGAAAAGGAATAAGACGATAGTCAGACCGCCCTCTATGCGTCAGAAGATGATCAATGTCATGTACATCGTCCTTTTGGCGATGCTGGCCATGAATGTGTCATCGGATGTGCTTAACGGTTTTGCCATTGTGGAAGAGAGCCTTATCAAAAGCACGGCCAACGCCACCTTGCAAAATGAAAATATCTACCGTGAATTTGCCGCAGCCGACTCAGTGAACCACGAGAAGGTGGGCCAGTGGTATAGCAAGGCACTCTATGTAAAACAGATATCCGACTCCCTTTACAACTTTGCCAATGAACTAAAAAAACTCATTGTGATTGAGGCTGACGGAAAGAATGCCGATGTGAACAATATTCAAAAGAGGGATGATCTGGAGGCAGCCAACCAGGTGATGCTTCATCCTACTCGTGGAAATGGTCAAAAGCTATACGACGCCATAAACAACTATCGCGACAATATTCTTGAAATGGTGACAGATCCCATCCAAAAGAGTATAATAAGTAACAACTTTAGTACTGAAGTTCCGCTCAAGGCCGGTTCGCTTGGCAAAAACTGGCAGGAGTACAACTACGAAAACATGCCGGTGGCTGCCGCAGTAACCATGCTGACCAAACTTCAGAATGATGTGAGATATGCTGAAAGCGAGGTGCTTCATACGCTTATGAACAACATCGATATAGGTGACCTGCGCGTAAATGCAATCAATGCATACGTCATTCCTACTTCACAGAATGTGGTTCAGGGCAATAACTTTACAGCCCGCATCATTATGGCCGCAGTGGACTCCACGGCAAGACCCGCTATCTACATAGACGGAGAGAAGATTGATTCCGATGACGGGTGGTACCAGATTCCGGCTACACGTACAGGAGACTATACTCTAAGCGGATATATGGAGCTTCAATCTGCAAATAGTGTGATTCGCAGGGATTTCTCGCAGAACTACTCGGTAGTCTCGCCTTTGGCGACCGTATCGGCCACGATGATGAATGTGTTGTATGCCGGTTATGATAATCCCATAAGCATTTCCGTTCCCGGTGTTCCCAGCAATATGATATCGGCCACTCTCAAAGGCGGTAACGGGACCCTGACCCGAAACGGCACCGGATTCATTGCCAAGCCCGCCAACGTAGGCCAGGACGTAGTGATAGCTGTCTCTGCAAATCAGGAAGGACGGCTTCAAAGTATGGGTGAATATACTTTCCGGGTAAGGCAACTGCCTGACCCCACCCCCTTCATTGAATATAAAGATGAGAACAACAATACTCAGCGTTACCGCGGAGGCGGCGTACCTCTGGTCAAACGGAACCTTATGGCATCGGACGGAATAGTCGCAGCCATTGACGACGGACTGTTGAATATCGAATTCAGAGTACTGGGTTTTGAAGCCACTTTTTTTGACAACAACGGCAATGCGGTACCCGAGCTTTCGGATGGACCGAATTTCTCGGAGAGACAGAAAAGGACCTTTCAGAATCTGGGTCGCGGCCGCCGATTCTATATTCAGCGTGTAAGAGCTGTTGGTCCCGACGGGATAGAACGTCAGCTCAACACTTCGCTGGAGGTAATACTTAATTGACAAATAGAAAAACCAAATCAAAATGAAAAAAAGTATTTTGATATTTCTTACATTATCGGCCGTGTTGACGGCTAATGCCCAACCTGCACGCAGGCTTCAGGAGCAGGCAGCACAGGCTGCCGAGAACAGGAGTCCTGCCGGAGTTGCCTTAACCGAACGGGCCCGGTACCAATATACCGCACAGACATCCATGCCTGCCGAGGTCATTTGGAAGCGTGACATATACAGGGAACTGGACCTTAGGAAAGAGAAGAACGCCGCACTATACTACCCCGAAGATCCTATGGGTGATCGGGTCAACTTTTTTACCCTGCTGCTGAATCTGATCCTTGACGGAAAAATAAAAGCTTACGAGTACCGTCTTGACGGAAATGAGTATTTCGCTCAGGAGAATGTATTGGATATTGAAAACATGTTGGACAAATTTTACATCTACTACCGGAAAGAGAACGATAAATATATCATTGAGCCTGCCGATATACCGAGTCGCGAAATAGAGAAATACTATATCAAGGAGAGCAACTA